>JAGNPP010000237.1 GCA_017989575.1 Chryseobacterium sp. | reverse complement strand
GCCAGTTGCAACACCAGTTGACATCAATGCCGTTCCAGAATTTGCAAGAACAGATTTAGCATCACGAAAATCGATATTGACATCGAAATAACCTGTAATCACCTCTGCCATTCCTTTTGCAGCATTTGTCAAAACTTCATCGGCTTTAGAAAACCCTTGTTTGAAACCAAGATTTCCGAATTGTTGTCTTAGTTTATCATTATTGATGACAATTAAAGAATCAACGTTATTTCTTAATTTGTCCAAACCTAATTCCGCTTGGTCCAGTCTTCTTTTTCCTTCAAAACTAAAAGGCACGGTTACGATTCCTACAGTCAGGATTCCCATTTCCTTAGCCACTTTTGCAATTACAGGCGCAGCACCAGTTCCCGTTCCACCGCCCATTCCGGCTGTGATGAAAACCATTTTGGTGTTTTGTCCCATTGCTGCTTTGATCTCGTCGATACTTTCAATCGCCGCCTTCTCTCCAACCTCCGGGTCAGCACCTGCGCCAAGGCCTTCTGTCATAGAGATTCCTAACTGCACTTTGTTAGAAACTGGATTGTTGTCCAAAGTCTGTGCATCTGTATTACAGATTACGAAATCTACGCCGTAAATTCCTTTCTCGTACATATGCTTCAAAGCGTTGTTTCCACCGCCACCAACACCAATTACTTTGATGATGGCAGAATTCCCTTTTGGTAGGTCAAAGGAAAAACCTTGTGTGTTTGATATATTGTCCATAATGGTATGTTTTTTTTATAGTTGATGATTGATAAATGATAGTTGATGAATCAGTCATCGTTTATCAATTATCATTTATGTTTTTACTCTTCTACTTCTTCAAAGAATTTTTTTACTTTGTCCATCAGTGATTGTCCGAAGGTTGGTCGGTTTTTCTTCACTTCTGCTTTATGTTTCGCAATCTCTACAATATCATTCTGAACCTGAGGCGTTTGGATTTCCTGAGATTGAGTCTGCGCTTGGATGGCATTTTCGATTTGAGGTTTCAATTCTTCGATGATCTCTTCCTCTGTTACCAACATTTTCTTATCCCTGATTTTCAGACTTTCCATTAATAAACCGATGGAAGTTGCAAATTCTGGACCTTTCAAATATTGATTTTTATCGTTCGCCACATATTCATTAGCAAAACCGATTCTGCTGTCGAAGCCTGTTGTGTAGTTCGCTAACTGACGAAGATTTCTCAAATTGGAACCACCGCCTGTCAAAACGATTCCTGCAATCAGTTTTTTCTTTTGTTCGAAGGCGCCGTAAGCTTTCAACTCGGTATTCACCATTTCAAGAATCTCTTCAACTCTCGCATTGATGATTTGAGCCAAAACTTTCAATGAAATTTCTTTGTCCGGACGGCCGTGCAATCCTGGAATCGTTACGTACGTGCTGTCTTTTTCCAATTCAGGAACAGATGATCCAAATTTCACTTTCAGTTGCTCCGCGTGTTTCTCGATGATTGAACATCCTTCCTTGATATCATCGGTAATAATCCCACCACCGTAAGGAATCACGCAAGTATGACGGATGATGTTGTCTTTGAAAATCGCAATATCAGTAGTTCCACCACCGATATCTACGATGGCAACACCAGCTTCTTTCTCTTCTTTAGTCAAAACCGCTTCGGAAGATGCCAGAGGTTCCAATGTCAAAGCTTCCATTTCCAAACCGGCTTCACGAACGCATCTTGCGATGTTTCTGATAGAACCCATTTGTCCCACCACCACGTGGAAATTAGCCTCCAATCTTTTACCGTGCATCCCAACTGGTTCCTGGATTTCGCCTTCGGAATCCACTTTATAATCCTGAGGTAGAACGTGGATGATCTCTTCGCCTGGAAGCATCACCAACTTCTTCACCTGGTCTTTTAGTTTTTCAATATCCTCCTCCGTGATGTACTGGTCCGGATGGTCTCTCATAATATAATCCGAATGCTGAAGCGAACGGATGTGCTTGCCTGCAATTCCCACCGTCACCTTGCTGATAGGCACGCCAGCGCTGGATTGTGCTTCTGCCACAGCGGACTTGATGGAGTTGATGGTTTGGGAAATATTATTGACAATTCCTTTGTGAACGCCTAGACTTTTTGCTTTTCCAACGCCCAGAATTTCAATTTTCCCGTGAGCGTTTCGTCTTCCGACAATGGCGACAATCTTAGTTGTCCCAATGTCCAGACCTACTGAATACTCTTGATTTTCCATTATATGTTCGATTTGATTTTAATGTTTTGAGTAGTTATTCCACAACTACTTTTGCTTTTTTCTTTTTATCATTTGTTTTGGAAGTGGTTTCTTTTTTCTTGGTAGAAACTTTTTTTGCTTCCGGTTTTTTCTCTACTTTTTTCGGTTTTGAAGTTTCCTTTTTGGGTTCTGCTTTCTTAACCACTTTTTTCGGTTCGGTCTTTTTTTCCTTCACCTCTTTCTTTATTGGAGTTGACGCCAACTTATGAGTCTGCGTTTCTTCCGGTTTTTTGATTTCAATTTTTGGTGCATTTCTGAGAATGCTGTCATTTTCTTTGAAATAAGGATTCAGTGTGGTGACAATCTGATTATCGTATTTCAATGAAATCTTCTTGTACTTCTGCGTATTCTGGTCCACCAGATATTTCTCAACAAAGGTTTTGAAACCTCTTACTTTCAAATCGATATTATCGAGGTCACCGATTTCAACTTTGTAGTTTCCATCGCTGGTCAAGAGATTGTAATCCTCTTTTTCTTTTGTGATGCCGATGAAATATTTTTTACTGAAATCATCTTTGTCAATCTTCTCAATTAAATCTCCTAATGCTTCATATTCCGAAGGTTTCACGTCGCCCATCACCAACATACTTGGCAGTGAGAAGTTTTTCGAAATAGGAAACTCAACGCCTTTTTTATCGACGTAGAAATCTTTGCCGTCCTTGTTCAATCTAAAAGCTGGAACTCTTTGTTTGATATCAACATTAAGGTTTCCATTTAGATTCAAATAAACATTAGCGCTGTCTACAAAAGGAATCAGATTGATTTTCTTCTCCAATTCCGGAATATTGATGTCTCCAATTTTTCTTGTCGGATTGTATTGTTTCACCAGCTCTTTGATGTCTTTCTCATCCACAAAATAAACCGGCGTTTTGCCTTGGTTCATATTGATAGACACGTTCTCCATCTTAGCATTGTTGAAACGCTTCAATGAGAAACTGAGCAGAAATCCAAAAAGGACCACCGTCACGAGTATCTTCAATATTCTCCACTTATTTTTCATACTATTTTGTATAAAGTACAATGTATCCTGTACAAAGTATTTTCTTATTTTTTAATTATTAACTTTTAATTCTAAGTTTGGAAGCCACTCCACGATTCCGTCATAAAGCGTATCGATATTTCCGGCTCCGACTGTCAAAAGAACGTCAAATTCCTTTTCTTTTATTAATTCAAAAGTCTCCTGTAATGTGCAGACTTTCTTGTTTTCAATTTCAATTTTGTCCGATAACCACGTTGATGTGATACCTTCAAAATTTTCCTGAAGTTCTCTTGCCGGATAAATATCCAAAAGCAAAAGGTCATCAGCTTTTTCCAGACTTCTTGCAAAATCTTCCGCAAAATCTCTTGTTCTGCTGAACAAATGCGGTTGGAAAACCACCAACAATTTCTTGGTCGGATAAAAGGTTTTTATGGAACCAATGACCGCGTTCAGCTCTGTTGGATGATGTGCGTAATCGTCGATGTAAATCTTTCCGTTATCGAAAATATGCTTTGTATATCTTCTCTTGATGCCTTTGAAACTCGCGATTGCTTTCTTCAAAGTTTCGAAATCCACACCTAAATTGCTCAAAATCGCCAAAGCAACCGTCGCATTTTCAACATTGTGAATTCCTGGAACATCCCAAACAAAATCAGTGATTTCTTCCGTTGGTGTGTGAAAATCGAAGTAGATTTTATCGTGGTGCATTCTCAAGTTATCGGAGTAATAATCCGCTTCCTCGTTCACAGCATAAGTCAAATGCTCTCTGCCAATCGCGATTCCTTTTCTCACAAACAATTGGTTGTCATTCGGAACCAACGATGCAAATTGTCTGAAACCATCTTCAATCTGAACTCGGTCGCCATAAATATCCAAATGGTCTGCATCAATTGATGTTACAACCGCCCAATCTGGTGAAAGATTAAGGAAACTTCTATCATATTCATCAGCTTCAACTACAGAAAACTGGTTTCCGTTGTAATCAAAATTCGATTTGAAATTCTCGGAAATTCCACCTAAAAATGCGGATGACGGAAGATTTGCTTCTTTACACAAATGTGCAATCAAAGTGGAAGTTGTCGTCTTTCCGTGTGTTCCTGCAACAGCGATGCAATCTGTGTTTTCGGTAATTAAACCA
>JAGNPP010000236.1 GCA_017989575.1 Chryseobacterium sp. | reverse complement strand
AATTTTGCTTTCGCTCTTATTAAATCTAAATCAAAAATATAAGTTTGATAATCTGAAAGTTGTGGTTGGAATTCAGCAAGTTCAGCGGTTAGTTTTCTAAGGATTTTATCGATTTCCTTTTTCTCTTCTTCCTGATTTTCTTTTAGTTTGAAATAATGTTTCACCACACTTTCTGGCTGAATGTAAGTGATCGAACCTGTTTTTGAAAGACCTAAAACTCTACCTGCAACTCTCTTCTTGAATCCTGATTTTACAGCTAAAACACGTTGATCCTCAATAATACTTTCTTTGATGTCATCCAAAAAATCACTTTGTCCGTAATTGAAAAGAGCTCGGTTGAAATTCTCAGTAATGGCTTTTCTTGCGTGCTGGATTTCTGTTCTAAGTACTTTCAGAATTGGCGAAGCTTCGGTCTTAACTTCTCCAAAACGGTTGAATACTTTGTCTATTTTGTCAACGATTTCTTTTCGGAATTCCAAGTGTTTGATTTCTTCCAGAAGAGTCGGGAAGATTTCGGAAAGTTGTGGAAAAAAGCGTTGAAGTTTTCCGATTTGTTCCGTCATCGTTTTGATTCTGATGAAGGATTTATTTTCCAATCGGAAATTTTCTATCAGCATCAGTTTCAATTCTTCTTCGATGTCTTCGTACTCATCAAAGGGAACGGCAGCTACGCCTTCAAAACTTGATAGGAATTCTGAGGTTTTTTTCAAGGATATTTCGGCTTCATCTATTGGCATTGGACGAAGTTCCATTATTTTGTCTGCCGTTTTTGGCGAGAATGCGAAAGGGGCAATCTCCGAAAGAAGTTCCGGAAATTCTAATTCATTAAGGTCTGCTTGATTGATATTCACAATGCAAATTTACGAATTTGAAATGTTTTAAAATTTGAAAATTCGTAATGACAATTTCTTTCAGAAATTGAGTTTTTATATGTCTTCGAGAGCCTCAGACTGACAGCTTTGTATCTTGGAATTTTACTAGTGATTTTCTTTTTTTAATGATGAGTTTTTAAATGGATATTGTCACTTGATTTGGAAGTAGAATCGTCGATCATTGCGAAGCGCAGCCCGACTTGAACGGAGCTCTTTTTCTTTTCTGCTGCTTGGACTTGGGTTTGGAAGCAGAAAAGAAAAAAGCGGGAGTGGAAGGCGGAAAAGCTGCCCAAATAAACCATTCTACAAAAAACAACATCACCGGAAACCCAGCGATGTTGCATTGAAAAATCTAATTGTATGAAAAAGTATTACGAAAAATTTGTTTTTAGATTTTGGTTGATAGACTGAAGATGAGATTCAGGTCGTCTTTTACGACAATCATTCCGCCCATTTTTTTCGGTGGCGTGATGTTGAAGTCACTGAATTTTACATTCTTCCGTCCAATCATTTTATTGTTTTCTACGTTGAATTCTACATTGTATCTTTTGCTTTGGTTCATCATTCTAACTTCTACGATTGCATTATAACTTTTTTGAGTTTTGGTGAAATTGATGAACTTGATCGTCATATCCGGATATTTTTCTGAGTTCAGGATTTTCTGAAAATGTTTGGTCATCATCTTGTTTCCGCAATCGAAATCGTTGACTTTTAGAATAATGTTGGGAAGTTTTCTTTCCGTGAATGTGAAAACACCGTTTTCTGCTTTGAACTTGTTGTTCACACATTGAAACTTATTTACATTGGTACTTCCATTGATTTGAACAAAGTTTTCTTGAGCTTGAGCGAAAATGGTGATAAAACCAAAAAGCAAATAAAGAAATTTCATAACTTATGTTTTTGAAAAAAAAACAGAGGATTCCCAAGAGTTTCCTCTGCTTCTTGTTAATTGAGAATTTAGAAAGCTATGACCGCCTCCAGAACATATCCGTTGAACTTACCTTCGTGTAGGATGTTTGTTGGTTTGTAGCCATCGTATTTTTGGTTCACATATTCTGCTTTTACCAGAATGTTTTTTGTCATAAACCAACCACCGCCGAGGTTGAATCTGTCAACTTTGATGTCTTCGCCTGTTGCCATTTCGCCATTTACCTGGTTGTATCTACCGCCGATGTAGAAGTTCTCTGTGTTTCCAAATCTGTAAATCAATTCTCCTGCAAACTGAGTCCAGCTTCTTCTTTCGGTCTCGGTAAAGTTTCTACCAGAAGCACTTTCGAAGGTTCCGAAGAATTCTAATCCTTGGTATTTTACAAATGGATTTATCATGAAGCTAGTCGTTTTGTTTTTGAAATCAGGTACCACTTGTCCGGATTTGAAATTGGCAGAAGATGTCGCAGCTGTGTTTTCCATCACGAAGTAATATCTAGATCCGGCTCTGTCGCCATCGTAGAAATCCAGTCTTTGAGATCTTGCAGTGTTGTAAACGGATCCAGTAAGTCTGACTCTCAAATCTGTGTCGAGTTGCTTGTCGTATCCCACTTTTGCGTACACGCCAGGACTTGTTTTGCTGGTTGCAGTTTGATTCAGTTTACCATTGGTAACCCCAACCATTCCGATGAATCCGTCTCTTCTGTAGTAAACTTCTCCGAAAACAAGTGTTGCATAAGCATCCATCAATAGATTTCCAACGAATGGATTGTTAATCGCGTACGCATTGTCTGATCTTCTGAAATGCGCATCACCATAGTTGATCTCATCGTGACCGAATTTAATCGTTGTATATTTCATCACATCTTTCAAGAAGTCTTTTTTGATAAAGTCTAACTTATTGATTTGCAAGTATCCACCTTTTACATAAGATTCTGGATGGTGTCTGGATGATAGGAAGGTTCTTAGGTGTAAGTTAACGCCGTCATACAAAGCAACATCGATGTCCATATTGGCAGTTGCAAGGTTGAAGTTGTTTCCGATGGTGTAAAGTTGGTTGGCATTAACTCCTGTTGCAGGATTTACGGCTGGTGTCGCATTGTTCTCGTGTTGCAATCCTTGGAATTGTAATGCAAATGCACCACCTAGTCTTACCTTCAGTCCGTCAAAAGTACTGATAGAATCTTTAGGATTTTCGAAGGCGTTGACTCCTCTTTGATCTCTTGGGTTCAAATTGTCTATTGGAAATTCCTGCGCATTGGTAAAGTTTGCTAAAAATAGAGCTGCAATGAAACCTGTTTTGATTAGAGTTGTTTTCATAATATAATTGTTTAATTCTTTATTAATAATAGTTTTAAGTTATTCTGCTACCACATTCACTTTTACAGTCACTACATCTCCCGTTTTGATTCCCATGAATCCTGGTCTTTCCATCCCGAATTCTGATAGTTTGATTGTCTCGCTACCGTCTATGACGTAGGTATCGCCTTTTTTTACAACAGATACAGGAAAAGAAACGTTTTTTGCAGTTCCAGCGATGGTCAATTTTCCTGTGACATTACTTTTTCCAACATTGATTGAGCTTGCTGTGAAAGTTACATTTGGAGCTTTTTCAGATTTTAATGCATCATAAGCCTTCTTTTCCATTGTTTTTCCTTTGGCAGCCTTCAGAGTTTTTACAGGAACTGTAAATGTTACATTTGAGATGGCGTTTCCGGCTACTGTTCCTGTGAAAGTTCCAGTTGCGCCTTTCATTTCCCAATCGTGCATTGGCGAAGTTCCAGAAATTGTAACGGCTGTGGTTTTTTGAGTAATTTTTTGCGCATTTGCTAATTGTGCAATTCCTAAAGTTCCCATTGCCATCATCATAGTAATTAGATTTTTCGTTGTTTTCATTTTCCTAAATTTTAATTGTTATAATTAATTGTCTTTCATTATTGATAGGACAAAGGTAGAAGGATGCTAACAATGATGCTATTTTTTAGGCATGACAAAAATCGTACATTAATGTCCGATTATAGAATTGATAAAATTTTTTTATAAAAAATATTTATTATAATCAGTTTAAACCCGTTAATTATAAATAAAAGTGTAATTGTTATTAAAGAATAAAGAAAATATAGATATGATATTTGTTAGGTTGATAATCTATGATGAAAATCACTAAGGTTATTTTTGAATATCTATAAAAAATGTTATATTATTAATAAATTTATAATTTGATATGATGGAAATCATATCGGTTGTGTTTGATAAAATCGAATTTATCATTAAGTATTTTACTAGATTTTTTTAAGGTCTAATTAATGGGAGAAGCAGTCAATCTAAAGGAATTAGTTGAGTGAGTTTATTCGCTTACTTTTTGGATTTTAAATAAGTGAATAAAGTTATAATAATTGCATTTCTTGTAATTGATTTCCCTTTATTATATTAAGACAGGATTACAAACTAGCTTTCCACTCATTCGTAAAATCAATAAAATCCGCAACAGACAATTCCTCCGCACGAATATCAAGAAAACGATGAGAGCTCATAGCTTCAGGAATGCCAAGAAC
>JAGNPP010000235.1 GCA_017989575.1 Chryseobacterium sp. | reverse complement strand
TACTGCGAAAGCGGGAGAGTAGGTCGCCGCCAGTTTTTTTAAACCTCAATCATTTACTTGATTGAGGTTTTTTTTTGATCTAAACTTAGATATAAGTAATGAAGAAATCATAAATCATCCAAAAATATTAACAAAACTCAAATAAAATAACTCAATCAACTCTATAGATTGAAATATGACATACATGAATATCTATCAATTAACAGAATTTTTATTTTTTATCATTTAAAGCTACTACAATGTTTTCGTATAAATCCAGATTATTTTATTAACACCTTTAAAAATAGACCTTTCATAATCATTTTTTTAAAGAGGGTTGTGAATATCAATAAAATATTACCTTTTTACCTTTATTATCTGTTAATCTTTTAATAAAAAATCATCTTTCATTTTTTTTAAAATCTTAATTAAGTTATTTTTGCATAAATTAATTTTTAAAATGAAAAAATACTTAGTTCTTCTTTTAATTTCTCTAATGGTAGTTTCTTGCTCCAAAGTTAAAGTAGAAGGAAATGTAAAAGGAGGTTCTCCTTTGGAAAGAATCGAATTTATAGAAGCTTCTGGCGTAGCAACGCTTCCGCTTGTCAATATTGGTGTTGATGAGAAAGGCAATTTCAAGGGAGAATTCAAAGCTCCAAAAAATGGAATGTACGCAATGACTTATGCAGGTAAAATGAATTTCATTTATCTTAAAAAAGGTCAAGATTTGAAAATCTCTGGTGATGCTGCAACTTTCCCTGAAATTTACAAAATAGAAGGAGATGCTAAGAAGAATAATGATTTCATCACAGCCACTCAAAAATATTTGGAGACTTACAGTTCTAAACTGAATATGCAAATGCTTCAGAAAAAAGAAACGGAGTTCCTTGCAGAAATCAAAAAAATCCATTCTGATCTTGAGAAAAATCTAGATGAAAATGCTGATAAAATTGGAGCAGATACTGATGTCATAAAACTTAAAAAAGATGAGTTGACAACCAATATTTTGACTTTCCTAATTCAGTACCAATCGACTCACGGACAAGTAACTGGAAATCCAACTTTCAAAGTTTCAAAAACTTTTTCTGATTACGAGAAATCTTTGACAAAGAATAATGATAGAATGGTGAAGGAATTACCTGTGTATAGAAATTATCTTCTAAACAAGGTAGGTCAGGATTTCCAAACCTTTGCAGAAAAGCAGCAGGATAAAAATACAGCAAGTATGTCTGCAGTATTTGCAAGATTCTTGGCTACCCAAAAAGAAATGTCACAAACTACGAAAGATTATCTTTTAGCATTTGTAATAGCTAAGTTTGATCTTAATCCATATACTGGAGAAGTAGATAAAGTTAAAAAAGTAAGCGATGAATTCATTAAAGATTCTGAAGTGAAAAAAGATCTTACCTCTGCTATCAATGCCGTTTTCGGATTGAAGAAAGGTGAAGCCGCTCCAAAAGTTTCTCTTGAAAAGTTAGATGGTAAATCTGCAAGCTTTGAAACCAATGGTAAACCAACGTTGGTAATGAGCTATGCATCTTGGAATCCATATATTGGTCAATCTACAATTCCTGTTTTGAAAGAAGTTGTTGATTTTTATAAAGCTAAAGTTAACTTTGCATTCGTCAATCTTGATGATACAAAAGAACAATTCACAAAAACGGCTAACGCAATGTTCAAAGGAATGCCTGGAACAAGTTACCATGCGGAAGGCGGATTGTCATCTGACTATGCTAAGAAATTCTTCATCTACGGATTCAAGATTCCTGGGTTTTTCTTGATTGATAAAGATGGAAAAGTTGCCAGCCAAACTTTCTATAATTTAGGAGATGCTAAGTTTGTAGAAGAAATGAACAAGATTTCCGGTTTACAAGCGCCGACAGTTAATCCACAAGCAGAGTTGCAAAACGAATTGTTGCAACAGGATCCAAATGCAGATTCTGCAAATACAAAATAATAAATGAAGCAAAGAAGAAACAAAATTCTTGAAAATATCAAACTCCTTTCCGCAGGTGCGAAAGGAGTTTCTGTTGGTAAAACAGAGGAAGGCAAAACAGTTTTGGTAACTGGCGCGGTTCCTGGAGATCTAGTGAATGTAAGAGTCAAAAAGACCAAAAGTAATTATGTTGAGGGCGAAGCTGTAGAAATTTTGGAATATTCCGAACACAGAGTAGATCCCAAATGTGTACACTTCGGAACATGTGGTGGATGCAAATGGCAGAATATTGCTTACAACAAACAGCTGGATTTCAAACACAGCGAGGTGGTGAACAATATCACCAGAATCGGTGGTGTGTCAGGTTTTGATATCATTCCAATCCTCGGTTCCGAAGAGCAGTACCACTACAGAAACAAAATGGAATTCTCATTTTCCAATGCCCGCTGGCTCACGCAGTATGAAATCAGTTCTGAAGAGAATTTTGGAAACAGAGATGCCTTAGGATTTCATATTCCCGGTATGTGGAGCAAGATTTTGGATTTGAAAGAATGCTTCCTACAAGAAGAACCTTCCAACCAAATCCGACTCGCAGTCAAGAAATATGCGGTGGAAAATGGCTTGGCGTTCTATGATGTAAGAGAGCAGGCAGGATTTCTAAGAACTTTGATGCTACGTCAGAACTCCAAAGGCGAATGGATGGTTTTGTTCCAGCTTTTCAAAGACAACAAACCAGAGAGGATCAAATTGTTCGATTATTTATTAAGTCAATTTCCACAGATTTCGACTTTAGTTTTTGCCATTAATCCAAAAGGCAATGACAGTATTTATGATTTGGACATTCAGACTTACTTTGGAGAAGGTTTTATTAACGAAGAAATGGATGGTCTCAAATTCAAAATAGGACCGAAATCTTTCTTCCAAACCAACTACAAGCAAGCCTTAGAATTATACAGAAAAACCTTGGAATTTGCAGAATTGACAGGCGATCAAGTGGTTTATGATCTTTATACGGGAACAGGAACCATTGCTCAATATGTTGCTCGAAATGCAAAACATGTGATTGGGATAGAAGCCGTTCAAGAAGCGATCGACGCAGCCAATGAGCATGCCAAGATCAATGGATTGGAAAACTGTACGTTCTACTGTGGCGATATGAAAAATGTTTTCAATGATGAGTTTTTGGCGAATCATCCAAAAGCTGATGTTTTGATTACAGATCCACCAAGAGATGGGATGCATCAAAAAGTGGTAGAGCAGATTTTGAAACTCGCTCCAGAAAGAATCGTATATGTAAGCTGTAACTCTGCAACACAAGCCAGAGATATTGCATTGATGAAAGAGGATTATGAATTGGTGAAAATTCTGCCCGTAGATATGTTCCCACAAACGCACCATGTGGAGAATATTGCTTTGCTGATCAAAAAATAACTATAATTTCCAGCGCAGATTATGAAGAATATATTTTGGATTTTCGGACTTTTGATGCTGCTCACCAGCTGTGGTGGAGATGATGATATCTGCCTCAACAGCGATTCTACACCAAGACTGAAACTGAAATTTAGAAATTCGAATGACCAGCTCATCCGTATGGATACGCTTTATATAGATGTGGACTTTGGGAAAGATTCTTTGAGAAACACCACCACTGCAGTCGCTGTAGATTCGGTTTTGGTACCGTTGAGGATAGATGATAGTTCTTTCACAGATTTCTATGTCAGAACGAGAAAGGCCGGACCCAGAAGCAAGATCAGAGTCAATTATGAGGCAAAATCTATCTACGTTTCTCCCGCTTGCGGTTTCAAAAGAAACTATGAAAATCTAAAGCCAGAACTCAGCCAGCCAGATCCGGTCCAAAGCATTCAAACCAACGTAACATCATTGACAGATGAGAATAGAATCAATTTTTATCTTCGTTTTTAGTCTTTTACCTCTATCCGTGTTTGCTCAGAACCAAGCGGAAGAGAAAAAACAAGACTCGATAAAATGGAAGTACACACCCAACTTCACCGTTGGCGTTGATGTTCTGAATCTCGGAACAGGGTTTTTTGGAGACAGACAGCTCATTCAGGGATTCGTATCCAGCAGAATCAATAAAAAAGTCCATGCCATTGTAGAAGTGGGTTATGACAAAAATATCTATGAAAAGAATGGTTACGATGCAGAAGCAGACGGACTATTTGCCAAGATTGGAGGTTTTTACATGCTGTCTATGGATCCGGAGAATGATCTCAATGGGTTCTACGCTGGCGCCAAACTGGCAGGAAGTTTCTACAATCAACAGTACTTTGCCATTCCCATCAAAGGTTCGGGTAGCGAGGGTGTCTCCATAGCTTTTGATCCTTCCAAGCAGAGCAGCTATTGGTTAGAAGTTGCATTGGGTGCAAGAGTTCAGGTTTTTGATACCAATTTTTTCATCGATGTCAACGCACAACCTCGATATTTGGTTTACACAACAAAA
>JAGNPP010000042.1 GCA_017989575.1 Chryseobacterium sp. | reverse complement strand
GATTGTATACAACTGAGCAGATTTTCGAATGGTTCAACCACATCACAATGGCAACCGAAGAAATGCGAAACGATTTTGATGAAATGACAGCATCGCATCAACGCCCAAAAGATTTTAGATTAAAAGTGAGAAATCATCACGGTTTGATGACGATTACAAGTTTGGCAAAACTCAATTTTTCTAAGAATATTGAAATTTCTTTTTCAGGAACGAATCCGCAAACTTATCAATTGTTGAAAACGAAATCTGCAATCGAAAGTAATTTTAAAAATTTCCAATCATTGTTGGATATTGGGAATAAACCTTTTGAAATTATTAAACATAAAGAAAGCGACAATATTCCGAGATATGTCTTGATTAAAGATTTTGACAAAGAAAAAATTGCAACGTTTTTAGATAATTTTAAAATTGATTTATTGAGAATTAAAAATGCTCGTTTAGGAGAATATGTTTTGACCCAAACTGAAATAAAGGAATGGTCGGTTGCGATTGTTTCAAATACTGATAGCGACGTTTTTATTGATTTTAAAGGCGGTTCAAAAAAAGGAGAACGTGCAAAAAATGCAAAAGTGGAAACCTATAATATTAATATTGGAAACCAAAATGTAGAATTAGCTTGTAGTATTCGTAACCAACAATTATTGAGAGATGGCGAATATTATTTAATTTCTAAAAATCAAATTGATGATACTGTTGACAGACAAGTTGATTTGATTGTATCAGATTTAAAAAAGAATGAAGACATTAAAATTGAAAGAGAAAAAGAGAAAAAAGGCTTGCTTTTAATCTATGCTTTAGATGAAAGAGGAACACCAAATGTAAACAACGGAATCCCAATAATCGGCTACAGTCTTCACTTTCCAAAGATTGAGAACGAAGTAAAAACTTCATACACAACTACCATTTTTGATAGTTTCGACGAAGATCCACAAGAAGATGATGATTCACCAAATAACGATAACGAATAATTATGGTTAACATCAAATCAATTTGGGAAACGCAGAAACCAACCGGCGACATCATTATAAAAACAAGGATTGAAGATATTCCGCATCTCAATTGCTATGCGGCGACCAATCATATTACCGGACAGCATTTGTACATAATGTCTGTTTCCAAAAATGTGGAAATTCCGGAACTGAAAAATTATCGTTTCAAAGGTGTTGAAATTTTTCCAGTCGAAACAGATGATTTTTGCGAACTGAATATCTATTTGTTAGACAATGATTTAAAAGATATTTTTTCATTATTCATCCAAAATATTTTGGAAGATATTGCTGAAAGTGTAACGGAAAATGAAGCGGTAACAAAAACACTGAATGTTATTTCGAAATGGAAAAAACTTTTTGATAAAATTAATTTCAATGGTTTAAGCATCGAACAACAGAAAGGTTTGATTGGCGAATCGCTTTTCATTAATCATCTTTTAGACCATCAGAAATCTTCCTCAACCATTTTAAACGGCTGGACTGGACCCGATTTTGAAGACAAAGATTTTGTTTTTGGAGCAACCGGAATTGAAATAAAACTCACATCCTCAAAATATCCAAAACTAAAAATTACTAACGAAGGACAATTGGATGCTCAGAATCTGAATGAATTGTTTCTGATTTTGTACACTGTAGAAGATGTGAAAGAAAATGGTTTCACACTCAATTCTTTAATCGACCAAATCCAAGAGAAGCTGTCTGCCAATATTGATGAACTCAAGTTTTTCAACGAAAGATTAATGCTTTTAGGATATTTTGAAGATGATAAAGAACACTACAACAAAATGTATTCTTTGAAGAAAATATATACATATTCAGTGTCTGAAGAATTTCCAAAAATCATCAAAAGTCAGCTTCCAATAGGCGTTTACAATACTTCGTATTTCATCGAACTTTCGGCTGTAGAAAATTTTTCAGTCGAAATGGAAGAGATTACCCAAAACATTTAATGAATGAAAAAAGCTTTACAAAATTACATTGAAGAATTAAAATCTGATGTTGCTTCATTGGTTTATTCAGATGGAGAAGGAGCAAGTTTTGAAGATAAATTTACAGAATATTGCATTGAAGTTTTCGAGTCTATCGGAAAGTCGGAAGGTGCAAGAGTTTTGTCTTACATTCATCCCAACAGTCAGGGCGGAATCGACTGGAAAATCAACGGTTATTGTCTGAAAGACCAGATTAAAGATGACAGTAATAAAACATATTTTGAAACTTTAGACTTGTTTATTACGAGTTTTAGAAATGATGATTATGAATATAGTTTTAACAATACTTCTGTTTATGACAGAACTATTAATCAAATTAAAAAATTCGTAAACGAAGCATTTAAAAGACATATAGATTATATTGACTCTTCTCATTCGGAATTATGCGAATTAATAAAAATAATAGGGAAACAAGGGAAAGATTTTGATAGAATTAATATAAATCTTCTTGTAAATGGTTTTTCAGAAATTGAGAAACACAAAGCAGAAATTAAAGGTATTGATGTTGATATTTTCATACACACTTGGGATATTTCAAGAATGTTTAAAATCAACGAATCCAACAGCGTTCACGAGCCAATAGAAATTGAGTTTGAAAAATTCACAGAAGAAGGAAAAGGTTTGCAATGTCTGCAAGTTCCGAGCATCGACGAAATGTACGATTGTTATTTGGCAATTGTCCCTGGCGAAGTTTTAGCTAATTTGTACAAAGAGTTTTCAAACGAGCTCTTGGAAAGCAACGTTCGTGCATTTCTCGGTCAAGCTGGAAAATTCAATAAAGGAATTCGGGACACCATTCGCACAAAACCGCAAATGTTTCTGCCCTACAACAACGGAATCACTGCAACTGCCGAAAGCGTGGAAACCAAATCCATTGATGGTCAAATGGTGATTACAAGATTGAATGATTTTCAAATTGTGAATGGCGGACAAACCACAGCTTCACTTTATCACACGCAGAAAAAATACAAAGAGGCAGATTTGAGCAAAATTTTTGTTCAGATGAAACTCACGGTTATCAAAGACAAAGAACAGAAAAACATAGAAGTTCCCAATATTTCACGCTTTGCAAACAGTCAGAATAAAGTCTCTGAACTTGATTTGTCTTCCAACAATCCGTATTTTGTTCAGATAGAAAATCTTTCGAGAAAGAAATATGTGGTGAATCCTGAAAATAAAAACCAGTCATTGCTTTGGTTTTTTGAACGCGCCAACGGACAATACCGTGAAACGCTGAATAAACAAACGCCGAGTCAGCAAAAGAAATTCAAGGAGCAAAATCCTTCTCAGCTAAAATTTGTAAAATCAGATGTAGCTAAATATATTAATCTTTGGGAACTAGAGCCAAATTTTGTATCGCAAGGTTCACAAAAAAACTTCATTCATTTTACCAAAAAAATAAATGTTCTCGTCAGTAAAAATAAATTGCCTGGCGAAAATCTCTACAAAAAACTGATTGCAAACGCCATTTTATTTAAGTCGATAGATAAATTATTTGGCAGAAAAAACGTAGATGCAATTGGCGATACCAACTTGAAATCTTTTACCGTTGCTTATACCGTTTCGTATTTCCATTATTTGACGGATAATCGACTGGATTTATGGAAAATCTATGAAGACCAGAAAATGGATGATGTTTTGACCAATCATTTCAAAAAACTCTTGGTTTTTGTGTACGAACATCTGGTGAAAGAAGCCAACAACAGTTTGATTTCCGAATATGCCAAAAGAGAATCTTCTTGGAATAAACTCAAAGAAACGCCTTACAATGAGGATTTGCAGACGATTGTTTCGGAATATTTAGTTTCAACTGAAGAAAAAGAAAACCGAGAAAATGAAAAGGAAATCGACACCAATAATGAGGAAGACAGGCTTTTCATCATCAGTGAAATTCACAAATATGGAATGAAGTTCTGGGACGGATTTAATATTTATTTGGATAAAAATTCTTTGGATGGTTTCAATAGAACTTCGGTAGAAGAAGTTTTAAAAGCGATTCAAAAAAACAAAAATCTTCTCCCGAGAGATATCACGGTCGGCAGAAAAGTGATTCAATATTTATCAGAAAACCCATTGTTTTTCGAGGAAACAAAGGCTTTATCAAAATTTGAAGACAAAGAATCTGTAGAAATAAAATTTATGTTCGACCGATTAAAACTCCTCTCAAAAGATGACTGGAAAAAAATAATCGACTTGGCAAATCAAACCAAAATTTTCACAATTCCGGAATTGGGTAATGTAAAATCTATACAATCTGCAATTGCAAAAAACGAACAACTCAAAGAACAGTCTTTGATGAAGGCTTTTGAGTCTTTGGGGAAGTTGAGGAAATTTGGGGTGAAAGTTTAAGCTTCCTGATTATAAAATCCCTCCACCAATTCATTCGCTTTTTCGAAGTCATTTTCTGAGACTTTTAGCTGAACACCGCCACTTGTGGTGTTGAACAAATTGTAAGTATTTGCCAAAATATTTCCGAAAACAAAGGTTTCAACGCCGCTCGTTTCTAAGAAAATCTTGAGCATTTCCGCTTCTATTTCTGTGTTGAATATTTTGAGTGTGACTAATTCCATAAGTGATGATTGATAAATGATGATTGATTTGGATTCAACTGACTTAAACTAAAAATTAATTCAGATTTCATTGTTTCTTGAACCAAAAAATTAGCCAAGACTCAATATTTTTCGATTTATTTCATTAATCAACTCCGGACCTTCGTAGATGAATCCTGTATAAAGCTGAACCAGACTCGCTCCAGCCTCCAATTTTTCAATTGCATCTTCTGCGGTGTGAATTCCGCCAACGCCGATGATTGGGAAAGCTTTTCCACTTTTTTCGGAGAGAAATCTGATAACTTCTGTCGAGCGTTTTGTCAATGGTTTTCCGGAAAGTCCACCAGTTTCGGTTTTGTTTTCTGAGATTAAATTTTCTCTTGACAAAGTCGTATTCGTTGCGATCACGCCAGCGATTTGAGTTTCCTTAATGATATCAATAATATCCAAAAGTTGCTCATCCGTCAAATCTGGTGCGATTTTCAGAAGGATTGGTTTTTGTTTTGGCTTTTCGAGATTGAGGTTTTGAAGTGTTGACAACAATTCGGTCAAAGGTTTTTTGTCCTGAAGTTCGCGGAGATTTGGTGTGTTTGGCGAGCTGACATTCACGACGAAATAATCGACGTAAGGAAATAATTTCTCGAAACAGATTTTGTAATCATTGACGGCTTCTTCGTTTGGCGTCACTTTATTTTTCCCGATGTTTCCGCCGATGAGAACATTTTTATTTTTCTTTAATCTTTCAATTGCTTCGTCCACGCCTCCGTTATTGAAACCCATTCTATTGATAATTGCAGAGTCTTCTTTCAGTCTGAACAATCGTTTTTTGTCATTTCCAGCCTGACCTTTCGGTGTCAAAGTTCCAATTTCTATGAAGCCAAATCCGAGGTCAGAAAGTTCATTGAAGAGTTTTGCGTCTTTGTCAAAACCTGCGGCCAAACCAACCGGATTTTTGAATTTCAATCCAAAAACTTCACGCTCGAGCCGTTTGTCCTCAATTGGTTTTGGTAAAAATAATTTGGCAAAAAAACCAAAATTCTTGAGAGCAGAAAAGGTAAAGTGGTGAACTTCTTCTGGGTCGAATTTGAAAAGAAGCGGGCGAATAATGCGTTTGTACATCGGAGAAAAGTTTTACAAATTTAGGTTTTTGTAATGATAATCCGATATTATTATGAAAGATATCGTTTCGGAAATGATAAATGGAAATCTTTATTATCTTTACTTGTTTTTAGCCAAAAAAGTAAATGATTCCAAAGTGTTTTCGTAGAAATTTAGTTTTCATACTATTTCTGCTTTTGTTGCCTTTTCAGATTTTCGCCATCGACCAGAAAGATTGCGAGAAAATGATCATTGAAGGTGTGGAAGCGATGAACAAAAAGGATTACGCCAAATAAACCCGAAAAATAGCTCAGGAAAATAAATGGTATCGAGAGGAATTCTTGGCTACGAACAACATTGGCGCGAATTATTATATGCGATTGGACTACGGCGAAGCGCTCAACAATTATCTTGACGCCTACAAAATTGCCGTTGCTCATTTGGATGAAAAATCGGAAATGACAGTTCTCAACAACATTGCGATTCTCTATTCCCGAGACAAAAAACAAGATAAAGCAGAAGAATATTTTACCAAAGCGTACGAACTCGCAGGGAAGGTTAACAACAACATTTCCAAAGGATTATACGCCATCAATCTTACCATAGTTTCCAACGAAAAGAAAGATTACAAGACTGCAAAAAAGTATATTGATGAAGCTTTGAAGCTCACTGTAGATTCGCCCTATTATTTGTTAGCGAAGTCCACTTATGTCGAAACGCTTGTGAATCTTAAGCAATTTGATGAAGCCGAAAAAATCTCTACCGAACTTTTGCCAAAGCTAAACGGAGTCGAACATTCGGAATATAAAACCCAAATTTTCTATAATCTTTCCACCATTGCGGAACAAAAAAATGATTTGCAGAAGTCTTTTCATTATTTGAAATTGGCAGAAGCGAGCAATCTAAATTATGATTTCAAAGAGAATATTTTTGAGAAGTTCAGCAATTTATACAAAAAAAGAGAACAATATTGAGCGCGCCGTTTCTTACAAAGATTCCATTATGGTCATCAAAGATTCTGTGAATAAAATCAAGAATGGACAGCTTTTCGAGAATAGTAAAATCAAATTTGAACTTCAAAATTCACAGAAAAATCTGGCAGAAAGTCAGGAAAAATTGACAACCGAACGTTCATTTTTCATCAAGGGAATTTTGCTCGCCATTTTTGTATTTGTGATTGTTTTCTGGGCGTTGAGAAACAGCATTGTTAAAAATAAACAACAGAAAATCATTGAACAAAGCAATGCGGAAATCGCAAAACTGGAACTTGAAAAAGAGAAAAAGAATAAGGAAATCCTTGAAAATCAATTGAAAGAAAAAGAAGTTCTGGCATTATTGGAAGAGGAAAAATATAAAAATGAAATCGAAGCCAAGAATCGGAAACTTACAACCAAAGCGCTTCAACTTACCACAAAAATAGAATTGATCGATGATCTGGTGAGAACGCTTTCCCGCCAAACAGATGATTTTGAGAATCAGGACGTCAGCAACATCATTAAGCAACTTAAGATTTTCCAGAGACAAAGCCGGGAAGAAGAAAGTTTTTTCATTCATTTCGAAGAGGTGAATCAAGGCTTTATTTCGAAAATCAAAACACTTCATCCGGATCTTAATTCTAATGATATTCGGTTTCTTTCCTACGTTTATATGAACTTGTCGATGAAGGAAATTTCGTCCCTTTTGAGCATCACAACCGAGGCTTGCAGGAAGCGAAAAGAGCGTATTATCAAGAAAATGGAACAAGATGACAACATTGACCTATATAACTATATTACAGGAGTTTAGCTAATTTGTCACACTATTTCTGAACGCTCGTCCTACTATTTCCGCCGTTAATTTTTGTATTGCTAATTTTTATCACAACATTTGAGTATAAAATTAGATATATGAGAAAATTTACTGTTTTAGCTGGCCTTTTGTTTGCACTTTTCGCGACCAATGCCAACGCCCAAATTGACGTTTTGGGAAAGAACGAGTTCGGAAGAATCTTCGACCTTACTTACAGCGTACAAGAACAAAACACAATTTACGCCATCACAATTTCGAGTCACATTGTGGTTTCGAAAGACAACGGAAATACTTGGGAAGTTTTCTATTCTCTTCCAGAAATTGGCGGAGGCGTAAGTATTTCAAAACTGAATATCAGTAAGGACGGAAGCTTTCTTTCCTTCACCACTGTAAAATATGGTGTTGGCGTTTTGCATATTTTGGATATTCCAACCAAAAGTATTGTAAAGACTTACACATTACCAAATCCATCGGAAGTTCCATATGTGAGTGCTTATAACTTTTTCGAAAGTGACAAAGATAATTTAATCATCAGTTCTCAATTTCCTTTTGGTTGGGGAACTGCCAACCGCGTTTACACAACAACCGATGGCGGAACAAACTGGAAAGAAATCTATTTTTCTGCCGATGACAACAGCAACATCATCACAAGTTATGTAGCATTTGCACCTACTGACAAAAACACAATCTACCTTGCCAACGGAAGCGAGGGCGTTTCAGGAGGATTGATGATTTCTAATGACGCTGGAGACACTTTCACAGAAAAATTATCTGGAAGCGTTTTGAGCACTTTGGAATTCAATCCAAAAGATCCAATCGAAATCTATGTTGGAACAGGAATCAGCTTCGGAATGGCGCCGGAAAAAGTGCATCATTCTAAAGATGGTGGCGAAACTTGGGAAGATAAAAACATCACGTTTGGAACCAATGGAATCCTAAATGACATCATCGCAATCAAATTCAATCCGCACGATACAAAGCACGTGATCGTTTTGGAAGAAGATGAGATCATCTCGACAAAAGATGGCGGAAATACTTGGCAAAATGTAGAATATCCTTACGATAATTTGGACACTTATTATTACGGAATCAAGGCGAGTTTCAATCCTTACAAAGAAGGAGAATTGTTCATCACGGCGAATTACAAACCTTTGTTTTCTTCTGATAATGCAGAAACTTTGACTCAAGTTCAAACGCCATTTTACAGTTCTACAGGCCGTGTGAACTTCTTTGAAAATGAGACTTCAAAACATTTATATTACAATGTTCAAGGTGGTTTTGTCCACAGAAATCTTGCAGACAATTCTGAAACTCCTCACAACATCGTACCGCTTAATATTGTAAGCAACAGCGGTGGAACAGCATATCTTTCAGATTCTAAAAAAGAAGGCCGTGTTTATTCTTTCGAAGGTGGATTTATGGGAGCGACGTTATCTGTAAGTGATGATTTTGGCGCCAATTTCAAATCAATTCTCGCCACTTTTTCTGCTGGTTTAACGAATGTGATTCCAGATCCTCAGGTTACTAATCAAGTTTTGACAACATTTAGTAATTGGGGTCAAGGTGAGTTGAATAAGATTAATTTCAACGACGAAAATAACATTGTTGTTACTAATATTCCTTTGCCTACACAAAATCCAGTTTTTAAATTATTGCATCCAAATAATATTTCGAATGAATTTTTTATTCTGATTGGATCCGAAGTTTATTTGACAAACGATGGCGGAGAGACTTGGACGCCTGTTACAATCGGAAACGAAATTACGCCGGAGACTTCAATCTTCGACATCACGCAAGATCTTAACAATACCAATCGTTTGGCGATAGGAACTTCTGCGGGCGTTTTCACTTCTGTTGACAAAGGATTGACTTGGACCAATGTTTCAAATTTTGTTGCAAACCAAGTGGCTTATTCTGACGTTAATACTGGCGTTTTGATTGCAACAACTTACACGAGTCAAGATGATATTTTCAACATCCATTATTCTGTGAACAATGGTGAAAGTTGGAAAATTGTTGATAGAGACGAGACTTTGCAAGCGGAAACCAATTCGATAACGATTGATTTCTCCGACAAAAAAGCTTACATCTACATCGCAAGTTTTGACATCGGTCTTTTGGGCTACAATTTGAATCTTGACGTTCTTGCAAATAATGAAGTTCCATCAGAAAAAGCAAAAATTTTGGTTTACCCAAATCCAGTTGTTGACATTGTAAAAATTGACAGCAAGAATCTGAAATCAGCATCGTTGTACGATATGAATGGCAAAAAACTATTGGAAAGCAACAAAAACGAAATCAATGTTTCTCAGCTTCCAAAAGGTGTTTACGTTCTTCGAATTGTGACTTCTGACAACAGTCTTGTGAGCAAGAAAATCATTAAGAAATAAATCTATCTTCATAATTTGAAAAGCGTCTCGAAATTTTCGGGACGCTTTTTTGTTTTAATATGTCATATTTTCTGCTTCTTAAATTCCAAACAAGGCAATATAGGTTTTAAAATTCGAAGATATCTACCACAATCATCCTCGAAAGATAATAGAAAACCTCAACATAGCCCCGATAGGAACGGCATCCTTTTTTGTAATTGCGGTGATAATGTGGATCGAAGAACTTTCCGCCGTTCGCAATTACAAAAAAGATATAGTGGATAGCGGGTTGCAATGGTGAAAAGAAATCGTAGCATCTTGCTGCTAAAAAAGAAAAGGCTCCTGAACGAGTCAAAAGCCTTTGTAATGTTTTTATTATCAATGTTTTAAGTCAACATTCCGCCGTCTACATTCAGGACTTGGCCGGAGATGTAGGATGACATATTGCTACCGAAGAAAACGCAGGCATTTGCCACGTCTTCGGGCTGTCCGCCACGTTTCAATGGAATCCCGTCTCTCCAGTTTTGAACTGTTTTTTCGTCTAATGCAGCGGTCATCTCAGTTTCGATGAAACCTGGTGCGATGGCGTTGCAACGGATGTTTCTGGAACCTAATTCCAAGGCAATGGATTTTGTGAAACCAATAACACCAGCTTTGGAAGCAGCGTAGTTTGCTTGTCCAGCATTTCCTTTCACACCAACCACGGAAGTCATATTGATGATAGAGCCAGATTTGGCTTTCATCATTGGTTTGATAACGGCTTTGGTCAGGTTGAAAACTGAGTCCAGATTCACTTTGATAATCGTGTCCCAATCGTCTTTTGACATTCTCATCAACAAATTGTCACGCGTGATTCCAGCGTTGTTTACCAAAATATCAATCGCTCCGAATTCTGCCAAAACATCGTCTACCAATTTTTGAGCGGCATCATAATCTGACGCATCTGACTGATAACCTTTGATTTGAGTCGTTTTGCTCAATTCTGCTTCCAATTCTTTGGCTTTCTCAACAGAACCGGCGTAAGTGAATGCAATCTTTGCTCCTTCTTTGGCAAAAACTTCAGCAATTCCTCTTCCGATTCCTCTGGTTGCACCTGTAATGATTGCAACTTTTCCTTCTAATAGTCCCATATAGTTGTATCGTATTTTCTATTTGTTATGGCAAAAATAGTATTTTAAGAATTATTCACAATCAAAACAATCTCGCCTTTCAAAGTTTTGCTTTTCGAGAATGCAATTAACTCATCAATATTGCCTCGTTTTGTTTCCTCAAATTTCTTTGAAATCTCTCTGCTTAAGCTGACTTTGGTCTCATCGCCGAAGAATTCTTTGATTTGTTCTAAAGTCGTGTTGATTTTATGCGGACTTTCATAAAGAATGATGGTTTTCTTTTCTTCTGCCAGTTGTTTCAGTTTAGTTTGTCGTCCTTTTTTCTGTGGAAGAAATCCTGCGAAATAGAAATCGTGATTCGGTAATCCGGAAACTACAAGTGCCGGAACAAAGGCTGTTGCGCCAGGCAAACAAATCATTTCCAAATCTTTATCCGCACAAGCTTTCGCCAAGAGATATCCTGGGTCGGAAATTCCTGGTGTTCCTGCGTCGGTGATAATCGCAATCGTTTGGCCGTTTTCCAAATCATTAATGACTTTCTCCGTCATATTGTGCTCATTGTGCAAATGATAAGACTTCAAAGGTTTTGAAATCTCATAATGCTTCAAGAGAAATCCCGAAGTTCTGGTGTCTTCGCACAAAATATAATCTACTTCTTTCAGTACTTTTACCGCACGGAAAGTCATATCTTCCAGATTCCCGATTGGCGTTGGTACGAAATATAAAATTCCACTCATTTATAAAAATCTATTCTCCACCAAAGTCCACAATCTCTGCGCATAACTATCCACTTTCTTCCAGTCCCTCTCGTAATAGACATCACTCAAAAATTCCTGAGCTTTCTCAAGCGAAGTAAAAGAATTAAGAACCGTAACCACTTGATTCAATTCACTTTGACTTCCGTCGAAAAGATGTTGTGAGAATGCGATTCTGTCATTCAAATCGAGCTTGAATTCTGGTTTTGGTTTTGGCGCTTCCATATAATCTGTCGGCACATTATTTTTCAAAAGGCTTCCGGATTCTTGTTTCGGCTGATGTTGTTCCATATCTTCCAAATGGTCATCATCGAAAAGTGATTTTGCCACTTTCAAACCTTTGATATTTGCGAGTTTGAATTTCTTATCCGGATGTTCGTCTTGCGCTTCGTAATCTTGCCTTGGCTTTTCCTGAGGAACTGCATTTTTGGAAAGCTCCACAATTTTTCTGCGGTTCTCTTCTAATTCTTTCAGTTTAGCTTCCTTTTCTGCAAGTCGTTCTTCATAATTCTCTTCTTTCGGCGCGTGAATTTCTTCTTTATTCATCGCAAAAGAGAACTGGCTGTCTTGCATTGGTTCTAGTTTCTGAGAACTGTCTTGCAAAAGATTTTCCTCGATTTCAGAAACAAATTCATTTTCTTCAATTTTTTCCTCAACCTTATTATCTTCAGAAGTAATTTCGTTAAAACTCGAAACTGATTCAACAGATTCATTTTCTACAATTTGAGAATCTTCAGCTTGAATTTCATCTGCAATCTGCTCTTCTTCAGAATCGATTTCAGCGAAGTTTGAAACTTCTTCTACCAATTCATTTTCCTCAGAATCAATTTCTGAAAAACTGGAAACTTCCTCCACAGATTCATCTTCTAAAACTGAAATTTCTTCAGCTAGACTTTCCTCTTCGACTTCATTTTCTTTAGATTCAATTTCAGCAAAATTAGAAACCTCCTCAATCACATTTTCCTGAGAATGTTCCTGCTTATCAATTTCTTTAAATAAATGAACTTCTTCCACTTCAGGAACATCATCGAAAATATCGTGAACCTCAGTTTCTGCCACGATGATTTCCGCAACTTTATTCTCATCCTCAAATTCCTCAACAGAAATTAAATCAGAACCAAGGTTTGTTTCTTGATTTTCAGTAACTTCTAAAACTTCATTTGTGATTGACGAAAAACCAATTTCATTTGAAATTTTCAAAAAAGAGAATTTTTGATAAAGCTGATTCAGTTGATTTTCTTTGGTTAAAAGATTTTCATAGGAATCGGAATCCGACAATTCTGCCAAAAGAATCTTGATTTCACCGAAAATTTCTTCGTATGGATGTTGCAAGTTTTGCATAATAAATCTTATTAATTTTTACTTAAATTTGATGTTTATAAATTTAAGAACAATTTTGTTCTGTAAAAGGATTTCGTT
>JAGNPP010000041.1 GCA_017989575.1 Chryseobacterium sp. | reverse complement strand
GTTGGTTTTGAACAATATCCGCAATAAGATCATCCACCGTATTTTTGCGGTAGTAAACTCCGGCAGAAATTATGAGAAAAACTACCAAAATAATTTGGTTTGGCCATAGAAATCAAGCCGGGGCGCGCTTCGCAAGGTTTAAACTTTCCCAAATCAAAACAACTTTTGTCATTCCTAAGCAAACTAACGAAGAGGCAATATTTATGTTTTTGAAATCTGCAAAACCCGCCCAATCTGCGAGAAATAATTATTCCCAATCTCTTCGCTGAGCAAAGCGCCTTTGCGAACCCTAAAATATTTTCAAGTCATTCAAAAAAAACTTCGCGGACTTTGCTTTTTAAAATATTAGTCATCAAACTCAGCAAAAGGAATCTTCAACTGAACAGAAACTTGCTTTTTCTCATAAGTATTAAGATTAGACAAAGAAAGTCCGAGAAGTCGAATCGCCTTATCAAAAGGTCGCAGTTCCCAAAGTTGCTTCGCCGTGTTGTAGAACTTTTCTGCATTTTCGAAATAAAGTTCCTGTGTCTTGCTCCTCGTGTAAAGCGTGAAATCTTTGTATTTGATTTTCAAAGTCAAAGTTTTTCCTTTGATTTCTTTTTTGCCAAGCCGTTCTTCCAGTTCAAGACTTAATGACTTTAATTTTTGGTCCACTTCGTCATCTTCATTGATGTCGTCCCAAAAAGTCCTTTCTACCGCCACACTTTTCTGAATTCGATTCGGTTTCACTTCTCCATTATGAATTCCGCGAACAACATTATAATAATATCTTCCAGATTTCCCAAAAAGATTTTCCAATTCGTCCAAAGATTTCGCCTTCAAATCGGAACCTTTGAAGATGTGCAACGTGTGCATTCTGTTCGCAGTCACTTTTCCAACGCCGTAGAATTTCTCGATTGGAAGATTTTCCAAAAACTCATCGATTTTTGTTGGATGAATGGTTTTCTGTCCATTGGGTTTATTGATCTCCGAAGCTACTTTTGCCAAAAACTTATTGACAGAAATTCCAGCCGAAGCCGTCAATCCGGTTTCCTCAAAGATTCGTTTTCTGATTTCCCTCGCAATGTCATTCGCCGACTCGATGTCTTTTTTATTTTCGGTCACGTCGAGGTAAGCTTCATCTAAAGAAAGTGGTTCGACCAAGTCTGTATATTCGTGGAAGATGCTTCTGATCTTGCTGGAGATTTCTTTATATCTCGCAAATCTCGGTTTCACAAAAATGAGATGCGGACATCTTTCTCTCGCCGTCTTACTTGGCATCGCAGACCGAACTCCAAATTTCCGAGCTTCATAACTCGCAGCCGCCACCACACCACGATGTCCGCCACCAACCGCAATGGCTTTCCAACGCAGACTCGGATCATCGAGCTGTTCTACGGAGGCGTAAAAAGCGTCCATATCGACATGGATTATTTTGCGTTGAGGTTGCATTCGTTAATTGGGTGTAGAAATCTTGTTATTATAAGAAATATCGCAGCCCGACTTGAGTGGACTCTTCGAGAGCCTCAGAGTGACAGATTGGGAACGGAAGGCGGAAATAGCTGCCATAAAAATTACTATAAAAATATGGGATATTTTAAGACAAATTTAATCAAAAAAAATCCCGAAAATTTTCGGGATGTTGATTATTTTGTAAGCTTGTCTATCGTGGTTTGGATTTCCGGATCTTCTGGAGAAATGGCGTAATATTTTGCGATGTCGGATTTTTGATCTACTACAATGAATCTCGGAATCCAGTTGAGATCGACATAATTATTGAAATCATTTTTCCAACCGGAAGAGAACCAATAGTTTTCTTTTTCAGTCATTTCGAATCTGTCGAGACTTTTCAAAAAACCTTCTTTTGATCTTTCCAAAGAAAGAAAAACGAAATTGACATCGGGATTTTTTGCTTCCAATTCTTTAGCTTTTGGGAAAGCTTTGAGGCAATCTTTGCACCAGCCAGCCCAAAAATCGATGATTAATATTTTGTCTTTATGAAGTTTCAGGATTTCATTGATGGAAATTTCTTTGCCATTTTCGTCCTGTAATTTTTGAGCTAATGCTTCTTTGGAAAATTTGGTTTTCAAGACTTTTGGGACTTCCTGCGAAAATCCAAATTGGAAAACCATTAATAATAGATAAACTAAAATCCTCTTCATTACTTTTAAATTTTGATGAACGAAGTTATGAATATTATGTTAAATGAAATTAAAAAAGACAGCGAAAAAAGCTGTCTTGATGATTTATATTTTGAATAATGTTAGTAATTCCTTACCAGACCTTTTACAATTTTGATGACATTTGGCATCGCTTTGTTAGCGGCTTTCAAAACTTCGTCGTGCGAAACTGCAAAGGCAATATCTGGCCCACCCAAATCGGTGATAATTGATAAACAGAAACAATCCATTCCCTGATGTTTTGCAACAATCACTTCTGGAACGGTGCTCATTCCGACAGCATCTCCGCCGATGGCTTTTATCATTCCGTATTCTGCTGGTGTTTCGAAAGTTGGTCCCGTCAAAGCAACGTAAACGCCTTCTTTTAGGTCGATGTTTTCTTGAGTTGCAATGTCTTTTGCAATCGAGATCATTTTGCGATTGTAAGGTTCGCTCATATCGACGAAACGTGGTCCGAATTCGTCGAGATTTTTTCCTCTCAGTGGATGCTCTGGCAACATATTGATGTGATCTGTCAAAACCATAATGTCGGCTACTTTGAAGTTTGGATTCACGCCACCACAAGCATTTGACAAGATCAAATTCTTAATTCCCATCAAATGAAAAACTCGGAAAGGAAAAGTTACGGTTTCGATAGAATGACCTTCGTAATAATGAAAACGACCGCTCATCATCAGGACTTTTTTGCCTTCCAGAATTCCGTAGATAAATTTTCCGCCGTGACCAACGACTGTAGTTTGAGGGAAATTTGGAATGTCTTTATAATCTAAAGTATGAATCGCCTCAACTTCGTGCTGAAGTTTTCCTAAGCCAGAACCTAATACAATCGCAAAATCTGGTGTTTCTCCAATGATGTTTTTGATAAATTCTGCTGTCTCTTTATACTTTTCTAACATAGTTTTGAATGATATTATTAAATTCCTCTCGCTTGTCAATTTCCACATTGATAGGCCAATAGAAAATTTTGTTCCGAAGATAATCAAAAGTTTTTAGGCGGACGTAATCTTTCTCGGTTGTTAGAATGATCTTGTATTCACCCAGTTTTTTGTATTCTGCGGTTATTTTTTTGATGTCATCATCGGTAAAATTATGATGGTCTTTGAATTGCAGATGTTTAACTTTTTGGTTGTATTTGGAAATCTCTTTTAAAAGTTGGGAAGGATTTGCAATTCCGGTAATTAATAAAACATCATAATAATCCAGATTTTTTACAGGCATCATACTGTCGAGTCCCAAGATATTTTCGTCATAAGAAATGGCAGAAAAGAAAACTTTCTGATAATGCTGAGGTCTGATTCTGGAAATGTAAAACTGTTTTTTCTCCTCGGTCAAATCATCCGGACATTTTGTAACCATAATGATGTTTGCACGTTTCATTCCGTGTCGGCTTTCTCGAAGATCACCAGCTGGCAAAATGAAATCTTTGAAATAAGGATCATTATAGTCTGTCAAAAGAAGATTCATTCCCGGTTTGATGGCGCGGTGTTGATAGCTATCATCCAAAAGAAGAACTTCAAGATCCATATCTTCAATGATTTTCTTAGCACCAAAAACTCGGTCTTCGCAAACACCGATGACGAAACGGTTTCTGAAACGTTCGAACAACTGCATCGGCTCGTCGCCAACCAATTTATAATTGCTGTCGTAGTTTACAATGCTGTAGCCTTTTGTAATTCTTCCATAACCTCGGGAAAGTACACCTGTTCTGTAATATTTGGAAAGATATTCTGCCAAATACATTACCATCGGTGATTTTCCACTGCCACCAACCGACAGGTTTCCAACACCAATAATTGGTGTTCGGAATTTCGAGGAAGAGAATAATCCCCAATCATACATCCGGTTTCTAATGGAAGTTCCGAGATGATAACCCAGGGAAAAGGGGTAGAGATACCATCTTTTCATATGTTGCAAAAATAGGGATTTCAAATTTCTAATTGCAAGTATATTGGTGATGAAAATTGTTAAAATTCAATCGACATTTCAAATCAATGAAAACCTTATCTTTGCAATCTTATAAAAATTCAATATGATATTATCTATGACAGGTTTTGGGAGAGCCGAAACTGTTTATGAAGGCACAAAAATAACGGTGGACATCAAATCGCTGAACAGCAAGAACTTTGATCTGAATGTGAAGACGCCGCTTAGATATAAAGAAAAAGAATTCGAGATCAGAAAACTTCTGAATGACAAAATCCTTCGTGGAAAGGTAGATTGCTACATCAATTGCGAAAGTCTGGAAGACAGCAACGATGTGAAAATCAACCAAGAAGTTGTCAAAAATTACATCGAACAACTAAGAGCCGTCGCTTCTGACGCACCAGATTTTGAATATTTGAAAATGGCTGTAAGAATGCCAGACGTATTGTCAACAAAAAATTCTGAGCTTGAAGAAAACGAATGGAAATCTTTGCTTGCAGTTGTTCAGGATTCAGTTTCTAAGTTCATAGAATTCCGTCAGACTGAAGGAAATAATCTAGCTGAGGAAATCGAAAAAATCGTTCAGAATATCGAGAATAATTTGAATCAAGTTGCTCAATACGAAGAAGAAAGAATTCAGCCGATCAAAGATCGTTATCAAACTGCACTTAAGAATTTCGAGAACATCGATGAGACGAGATATTATCAAGAAATGGTCTATTTTGTTGAAAAATTGGATATTTCTGAAGAAAAAGTTCGTCTTTCCCAACACATCAAGTATTATCTTGAAGTGATGAGAAACGAGGATTTCAACGGAAAGAAATTAGGTTTCATTGCTCAAGAAATGGGAAGAGAGATCAACACTTTGGGATCAAAAGCCAACCATTCCGAAATCCAGAAATTGGTAGTTGAGATGAAGGATGATCTTGAGAAAATCAAAGAGCAAACACTGAATGTATTATAAATGATAAACGATAATTGATGAACGATTTTTATCAATTATCATTTATCGATAATCAATTATTATAATGGGAAAAGTTATCATATTCTCCGCACCATCCGGAAGTGGAAAAACAACTTTGGTAAAACACGGTTTGTCGGTTGTGCCAGAACTCTGTTTCTCGATTTCCGCTACGACAAGGCAACCGAGAGGCGAAGAAAAACACGCCGAAGATTATTACTTTCTGACGCCAGAAGAATTCAGAGCGAAAATCTCGGAAGATGGATTTGTGGAATTCGAGGAAGTTTACACAGACAAATATTACGGAACGCTAAAATCCGAGGTCGAAAGAATCTGGAATCAAGGTAAAGTCGTGATTTTCGATGTCGATGTGAAAGGAGGAATCCGTCTGAAAGAGATTTTCAGAGACAAAGCGCTATCGATTTTTGTAATGCCGCCAAGCATCGCCGAGTTGGAACAGAGATTGATAAAAAGAAATACCGATTGTGCAGAAACCATCAAAACCAGAGTGGAAAAAGCAGGCGAGGAAATGACCTATCAAAAACATTTCGATAAGATTATTATTAACACAGATCTTGACGTGGCAAAAGCAGAAGTCGAGAAAATAATTAATAACTTTATCAACGAGTAATTGGCTGATGGCAATTAGCTTTTTGCTTTTAGCTTAAAAAAAACATTTAACTTTAAAGTTAATTATAAAGATGAAAAAAACATTAGACACCGCAATAAATAATATGCCTGTCAAAGGCTTTCTTGACCTTAAAGAATTCGCAATCCCAATTGGAGACGCATTAGTGCAAGCAATCTTGGACCTTAAAAAAGAAAAAAATGCCGTGATCTTGGCGCATTATTATCAGCCAGGACCAATTCAGGATATCGCCGATTTTCTTGGAGATTCTTTGCAATTGGCGAGACAAGCCAAGGAAACCGATGCCGATATGATTGCGTTTTGTGGCGTTCATTTTATGGCAGAAGCAGCGAAAATCCTTAATCCAACCAAGAAAGTTGTTTTGCCTGATACGCTTGCAGGTTGTTCACTTGCAGACGGCTGTTCCGCAGAAGGACTCAAGAAAATGCGTGAGCAACATCCAAACGCATTGATTGCCACTTACATCAACTGTAACGCAGAAACTAAAGCGGCTTCGGATATTATCGTCACAAGTTCCAACGCAGAACAGATCATCGAGGCTTTGCCAAAAGACCGGCCGATCATCTTCGCTCCGGACAAAAATCTTGGACGTTACCTCAGCAAAAAAACAGGTCGAGATATGATCCTTTGGGATGGCAGTTGCATTGTTCACGAGGCGTTTTCTATGGAGCGCATCGCGAAACAATTGGCGGATCATCCAGGTTCTAAAATGATTGCACATCCCGAAAGTGAAGAAGCTGTTTTGGAATTGGCACATTTCATTGGCTCCACTTCTGCACTTCTTAATTATGTAGAACAAGATGATTGTCAGCAGTTTATTGTAGCGACAGAAGAAGGGATTCTTCACGAAATGAGAAAACGTGCACCGCACAAAGAGTTGATTCCAGCTTTGGTTTTCGACGAAAGTTGCAATTGCTCCGAGTGTTTTTATATGAAACGCAACACGCTGGAAAAACTTTACCTCTGTATGAAGTACGAACTTCCGGAAATCATCATCGAGGAAGAGTTGCGACTCAAAGCGCTTAAGCCAATCGAAGAAATGCTGGAACTTTCCAAAAGTATCAAATAAAAAATCAAAAACCTTGTCTTAACTGATGAGGTTTTTTTATGAAGTGATTTGGGCAATCCCCCTCACCAAAGCTTTTCCCACCGCTCGGGTCGGGCTATCCGTTGCAATCTTTTTGCCTCACCCTAAATCCCTCTCCAAAGGAGAGGGACTTCCAGCCACAAAAAAGGATTTCCACTACTATCCCTATTGCAGCTTCGCAAGGAAGAAAGTTTTCAAAATGAATAGAAGATTTCCCATAGTTTATTCCTTTGTTAAGTTTTACGTCTTTGCGAACTTTGCGTTCAAATTTTTTTTCTATTTTTAAAAAATGAAATCAAAAATAATCCTCGAAGACATAAAAATATACGCTTATCACGGCGTTTTGCCAGAAGAAGCCATTATTGGAAATCATTACGTTGTCAGTCTGGAAGTGCACTCAGATTTGGAGAAAGCGTCGCAATCTGATGACCTTAAGGATACCATCAATTATGCAGAAATCAACGACATCGTCCATCAAGAAATGGGAGTTCGTTCCCAGCTTTTGGAACACGTGATTGGAAGAATTATTGCGAAAATCGAAAATCAGTTTCCACAGATTACATTCATCAAAATAAAATTAACCAAAACAATTCCACCAATGCCAGGAGAAATGAAAGGCGTGAGTTTGGAGTTTGAGAAAGAAATTAATTAAAACAAAAAATATAAAATCCATGAAAAATCATTACAAAATTGTTGATCGCTACAAAGCAGAAAAATTATTACGATTTATTAATTTTATCATCGATTATCTTTTCAACTATTTGTTAGTTGTTTTCTTTTACGCCGTACTAATGTTTGTTTATTCCTTTATTTCAGGAATAGATTATTTAATGGTTGCCGAAATTGTTGGTGGTATTAATCCTTATTTAGATAGATTGATCACTGCTTTTTTCTATGCACTCTTTATGTTTCTCACAGAAATGATTTCTAAAGGCAGAAGTCTTGGCAAATTGATTACCGGAACAATGGTGGTAAAAGAAGATGGAAGTTTGCCTACATCTACTGATTTTTTGAAAAGAAATTTCAGCAGAATTGTTCCATTCGATGGATTGTCTTTTCTTGGTAACAGAGGCTGGCACGACAGCTGGAGCGATACTGCAGTTGTGAAAAGAAAATCATATTTGGAAGCAATAGAAAGAGAAAATTCAATCGAAGACATTGGACAGATTGCTTCTTAGAGATATGTTAATAAAATCTTAAAATTTGGTATCAAGTTTGATACAAAGGATTCATATACAAAATTTTATGAAGAATTATATTGCAGTGGGAATTGCTGCTTTAGGTTTTATTATTGCCTTTGCTTTGCTCGGTAATGCTGTGAAAAATAGAAACAAATCTGAGAATACAGTTTCCGTGACGGGACTTGGTTCCAAAACTTTCACATCGGATTTTATCGCTTGGTCTGGGAGTTTTTCCAAGAATAATTTTGAATTGAAAACTGCCTATGACGATTTGGCTAATGACAGAAAAGTAATTTCAGATTACCTTAAATCCAAAGGTGTGAAAGAAAACGAAATGATTTTTTCCGCTGTTGATATCCAAAAGCAATTCAGAAGTTTTACAGATGCGAGTGGCAATTATCAGCAAGGTGAATTTGCAGGTTACAATCTGACTCAAAGTGTTTCCATCAAATCCAAAGAAGTTTCAAAAATTGAAAACATTTCCAGAAACATCACAGAAATCATCAACCGTGGGATTGAATTCACATCTTCTTCACCACAATATTTTTACACAAAATTAGCTGAGGTCAAACAACAAATGATTGCAGACGCGACCAAAGATGCGAAAGAGCGCGCAGAAAAAATCGCCGAAAATGCAGGGAGCGACCTCGGAAATTTGAAAAAGGCAACAATGGGCGTAATCCAAATTACCGCGCCGAACTCCAACGAAGATTATTCTTACGGCGGAACTTACAACACAACTTCGAAAGAAAAAGAAGCGAGCATTACGATAAAATTAGAATATGAGGTAGATTAATTAAAGGAGCAAAATATTTGCTCCTTTATAATTTTGTTTTGCTGTCGAAAACCAAAGTAACTGGTCCATCATTAATTAAAGAAACTTTCATGTCCGCACCGAAAATTCCACTTTCTATTTTGAGTCCGGATTTTTTCAATTCATCTTTGAAATATTCGAAAAGCGGAATGGCTTTGTCTGGTTTTGCCGCTTTGATGTAAGATGGTCGGTTCCCTTTTTTGTAATCCGAAATCAAGGTGAACTGGCTGATACAAAGGATTTCGCCGTCGATATCTTTTACAGAATGATTCATTTTCCCATCATCGTCAGAGAAAACCCGCACATCAATTATTTTTTTCACGAGCCAATCTGCGTCGGAACTTTCGTCGGTTTCATCTACACCGATTAGCAACATCAATCCTTTTTCGATTGCTCCTACAATTTGGTTGTCAACTTTTACATTGGCTTCGGAAACGCGTTGGAGAACTATTTTCATAATTAATTATAGATTGATATTTGGCCTGTTGATGGGTTGTAATCAAACATATATCGTTTTGGTGAAACACCTTTGGTTTGGTCATTAATTGGTTGGCCGGAGGACATTATCCATTCTGCTCCATCTTTTGGACATACTATTTTTTGATTGTTAACAACTTCTAAAGTTGTGTCAGAACCAGGGCAAATATGAGGTGCATTCCTGTCAAAAACATAGATTTGACCATTCAGGTTTTTAACTAAAATCAATCCTCTTGTACCAGCTTGTTGTTCATCAATATAAGTCCAACCTTTTTGTTGAAGATCATTTATGTACGGCTGTAAATTTAGATTTGTGTTTACAGAGACAAGCGTGTTTGGAAAACAGTTGACTGTTTCATTTCTTTCGCTACAAGAATTGTTAAATGTTAAGAAACTGAAAGTCAGGATTAATGTAAAAAGGGATATGTTTTTTTTAATTTTCATTTCAAAATAAATTATATATTTGTAAACTCAATTCGAGGCAAAATAGTATCCGGCAAAGGTCGGATTATTTTTTTATACCAACGACAAATTTTATTGTTATGAACTACGTAACCAAAGAAGGTTTGGACAAAATGAAGTCTGAACTGGAACAACTTGAAACCATCGAAAGACCAAAAGTAACTCAGCAGATTGCTGAAGCTAGAGATAAAGGTGATTTGTCAGAAAACGCAGAGTATGATGCGGCGAAAGAGGCGCAAGGCATGCTGGAAATGAGAATTTCTAAACTGAAAGACATTGTAGCGACTTCAAAAATCATAGATGTAACTCAGCTAGATCTTAGCAAAGTTTCAATTCTTACAACAGTTAGATTAAAAAACAATGCAACAAAAGGGGAACAAAAATTCACTTTGGTTCCTGATAACGAGAGTGATATCAAATCAGGAAAAATCTCTGTCAATACACCTATCGCAAAAGGACTTCTTGGTAAAGTAGTGGGCGAAACGGCTGATATCATCTTGCCAAATGGCAACAAACTTTCTTTTGAAGTTTTGGAGATTTCATTATAAAAATCAAATAAATGTTGGTTTAATAGTTGCTGAAAATTATGATCAATATTAAAAATTATGAGCAGTATTTTTTCTAAAATCATCAGCGGAGAGATCCCAAGCTACAAAATTGCAGAAGACGATAGACACATCGCTTTTTTGGATGCCATGCCTTTGGTAAAAGGACATACATTGGTTGTTCCAAAAAAAGAAACCGATTTGATTTTTGACTTGGAATCAGAAGATTACAAAGAACTTTGGGCTTTCACACAAGACATTGCTAAACAGATCAAAAAAGCAATCCAATGCAAAAGAGTAGGTGTGGCTGTAGTTGGTTTGGAAGTGCCTCATGCTCATATCCACTTGATACCTTTAAACAATGTGGATGAAATGAATTTTAAAAATGTCAGGCTGATTTTCTCGCCGGAAGAATATAAAGAAATTCAGGAATCCATCATCAATGTATAAAAGAAGTTTCTGACTTCTTTTTTTTAATTAATAGAATTCTAAATAGTTATGAATCCAAATCAATGTTCGTTTTGTGGAAGAAAAAAGGATGAAGTTCAAATCCTGATTTCTGGGCAAAACGGCTTTATATGCGAAAATTGTATAGAACAAGCTCATTCTATCGTAAAAGACAGCGTGAGCAATACACCAGAATCTGCAATGGCAGAATCTCTGGATGAGCTGAAAAAACCAAGACAAATCAAAGCTTTTTTGGATGAGTATGTCATTGGGCAGGATCAGGCGAAGAAACAATTGTCAATCGCAGTTTACAATCATTATAAAAGATTGCTACACGCTAAAACCGAAAACAGAGAAGTAGAGATTGAGAAATCCAATATTATCATGATTGGTGAAACCGGTACAGGGAAAACCTTGCTGGCAAAAACCATCGCAAAACAATTGAATGTTCCTTTCTGTATTGTAGATGCAACGATTCTTACGGAAGCTGGCTATGTTGGGGAAGATGTGGAAAGTATTTTGTCCAGACTTTTAATGGTTGCAGATTATGATGTGGAAAAGGCAGAAAGAGGTATTGTTTTCATAGATGAGATTGATAAAATCGCCAGAAAATCGGACAATCCAAGTATTACCCGTGATGTTTCGGGAGAAGGTGTACAGCAAGGATTGTTGAAACTTTTGGAAGGTAGTATTGTGAATGTACCGCCACAAGGAGGTCGTAAGCATCCGGATCAAAAATATATTCAAGTCAATACACAAAATATCCTTTTCATAGCAGGAGGTGCTTTTGATGGCATGACGGAGATTATTGAAAGAAGACTTAATAAACAAGCTATCGGATTTTCTAAAGATAAATTAGAAAAAACAGATGATGAAGATTACATCCTTAGTCAAATTAATGCAATTGATTTGAAGAGTTTTGGACTCATACCAGAACTTTTGGGGAGATTTCCGATTATTACATATTTGGAAAAATTGACGAAAGAAACACTTGTGAGAATTATGAAGGAACCGAAAAATTCCATCGTCAATCAATTTGTAGAGTTGTTCAAAATGGATAATGTGAGCTTGGAATTTTCTGATAAGGCAATAGATGAAATCGTGGAAGATACGATGAACAAAGGACTTGGTGCCAGAGGACTAAGAGGTACGACTGAAAAAGTTTTAGAAGATTATATGTTCAATATTGAAAATAATCAAGAAGTGAAGATTGACTCAATATTATTAAATTCTTAATTATTGATATATTATTTTCCGTTATTTAAAAAAAATAATATCTTTGCCGGATAAACACACAAAACCAAAAGGATGATTAAGAAAATATTTACTCTTAAATTAATACTGTTCAATATCATTGCAAATTCCCAGACCATACTTACCTATGTGGGAGCTTCAGCGACTGTAACAGTACAACCGCAGACTCTAGTTTACAACGGAGGCGGGCTGGAGCTTGCAGGTACCGGACTTATCAATAACTCTGGTAACATTATGATTGTGAAAGACGCTGCCTTTGCTAGTAAAGTAGCTGTTGGGGCTAATTCTAATTTCAACCTAATTTATAACGGAACTAACAGTTACGGGCAGTTGTATGTCAAAGATATTCCTCAAGGAGATATTACTGGAATCGTGAACAAAGAATACCGTTCTGATTATAACAATGGTATCACGGGAAGACAACAGATTGGGCTACCTTTCTTTAATTATAAAATTCAAGATTTGGTGGGCGTTTTTCCAGAGTTGAACGTAACAAACCTTACTAATAATTCTACAGGACGTTTTAGCCTGAATTCCGCTTTTTGGTGGAATCATTGGAAAGCACGTTTCGATCAAATTGCATATGGAGGTTCAGCATATGATGCAGCTGGAAATCCCAGTAGTACATTCATAAGCCCGTTGACCTACTATAGTTTACCAAGAAGAAATCCAAACGAAACTTATTTTTGGATTCCAGATACACAAAAGAAAATTTTCAAAGGAATTCCAGCATCTGATGTTTTAACGAGCAATGTACAGATAACATTATCTGGAGCTTATGCGGGAGGGTTTGGAATAAATGGTAATGGGTCTAATATTTTTGGTGAGAAATATTATAGCTACATTCACGATCCTTTCCTGCCAAAAACACCTAACTGGGATGCTAATTATGGTTTGAATCTTTATCAATTGGCCAATCCTTTTCTTACAAACGTAGATTTGAGATTTATTGCTAGAGATAATGAAGGAACCAATGCAAGTGATGGGAATTTTATTTCAAATCTTGCGGGAGTGGCATATTATACATCTTCTAATGTAGAATGGAATATTACGCAAGGATCTACTTATCCGGGAACATTAGTTGTCCTAAGAACTGCTGATGGATATTTCCAGGCGGGAGATACAAATTCTACTATGATAAAGCCTTTGGGCGCATTTATGG
>JAGNPP010000234.1 GCA_017989575.1 Chryseobacterium sp. | reverse complement strand
GACACCAAAGATTTTGATTATCTTTGCACCGCAGTTGGAACCGGTGGAACAATTGCCGGAATTTCCAAGTTTGCAGAAGCTGGTCAAAAGGTTTTAGGCATCAAGGTTGTAAGAGATGATTCGCTCGAAAACACCATTTTGAAATGGAGCGGAAGAGAGAATTTTGAGTTGAAAGATGCCGAAGAAAGTAGATATGGTAAAATATCAGAAGAAAATGTCCGTTTTATAAATTGGTTCTTTGATGAATATCAGATTCCGCTGGACCCGATTTATACAGGAAAGCTGATGCAAACTATTTTTGAATTGGCAGAAAAAGGATTTTTCCCGAAAGGTTCAAAGATTCTCGCTTTTCATACCGGCGGTTTGCAAGGCATCAAAGGCGCGAATTTGTTTTTGAAAAGTAAGGGAAGAGCAGTTATAGATTTCTAAAATGAGCTTATCCAATCGCAATGATTGGGCTTGTTTAAATGTAGAAAAAAATATTTAATATCAATAGGAATGGGTTTTAACCCATTTTTAAGAGATTTTTATAGATTGGCTTTAGCCAAAATTTATTGTAGTTTCGGCTAAAGCCTTTAGGATTTTGAAATTTGTTCATCGGGCTGAAGCCCGACGCGATTGATGAAAGAATTGCAACAGGCGCAAAAACCCTTTCAGAGTTTCAAACTCTGAAAGGGTTGATGGAGTTTTGGATGGGGAAATTTTTAAAGACAAATGTTGAAAAGAATTAAGAAACCCATAGCCCCGATAGTAACGGTTACCCCACAGCAAGCGGAGGGAAAAGCTTTGGCGCGAGGAGTAATAGTGGATAGCGGGATTAAGCTCCAAATAAAAAGTATTAAGTTGTTGTTCGACGTAGTCAAATAGCTCCTGAAAAATAAAAGTATTTTGTAAAAAATAAATATGAGAAAGTTATTAGTGATTGGTTTTGTGAGTGTTATCGGCTTGGTGAAAGCGCAAACCTGGAAAACAGAAGATCAATACATCCAAAAATTTGCGCCGTACGCGGTGGAAGAAATGGAGAAATACAAGATTCCGGCGAGCATCACTTTGGCTCAGGGACTTTTGGAAACCGGTGGCGGACAAAGCCGACTGGCGCAACAAGGGAAAAACCACTTCGGAATCAAATGCAAAGAAGACTGGACAGGAAAAACAATGAAACATACGGACGACGCTCCCAACGAGTGTTTCCGCGTGTATGACGACCCGAAACAGTCTTATGAAGACCACTCAATCTTTTTGGCGACAAGGAAATATTATGTTGGATTGTTCAAGCTGGATGCGAAAGATTACAAGGCTTGGGCGCACGGATTGAAAAAAGCGGGTTATGCGACGAATCCGAGATATGCGCATATTTTGATTGACAAAATCGAGCGTTACAAATTGTATGAATTTGATAACACGAGCAAAGACGAGGTTTACTATGCCATCTTGAAAATGTATCCTGCCTTGAATAACGATGCGGTTTTTATGGCGCAATTGAGTCAGGAAAAACAAAATGATAAAGTTGCTCCGCCAACCATCAAGGTGGATTACACGCAAGGTTCTTACGCTAAACAACAATCTCAGGTTTCGGACATTGTAGATTCGAAAACGAGGTCTGCACTTTTGAAAAATATCTTGGTTAAGAATCATCCGAACGATGGACTTAAGTTTTTTATAATGCCGGTGGATGCAGATATTTCTGAGATTTCTAAGAAATTTGGAATCAGTGAGAAACGTTTGATTAAGTACAACGAATTGGAAAGTTCTAAACTGGCGAAGAACGATATCATCTTCCTCGAAGGTAAAAATTCATCGGGAAACAAAGCGACTTACAAAGCCGGAACGGGCGAAACGATGCACGATATTGCTCAGAAATTCGGAATCAAAGAGAAGAAATTGTACAGCAAAAACAGGATGAGCCAAGGCGAACAGCCAAAATCCGGACAATTGATTTATCTTCAGAATAAGAAACCGAGGTCTTAGAATTTAGAAACCAGATGTTAGAAATTAGATTTAAAACTAACAACTATCAACCAACAACTATCAACAAAAATGTTATACCAAAGAAGTTCAGCGCTTTTTGAAGAAGCGTACAAATATATTCCAGGCGGTGTGAATTCGCCGGTTCGTGCATTCAAATCTGTGGGCGGTGTTCCACTTTTTATGAAGTCTGCAAAAGGTGCTTACCTGACCGACGAAGACGACAGAAACTACATCGATTACATCAATTCTTGGGGTCCAGCAATCTTGGGACATACGCATCCAGAAGTTTTGGAAGCTTTGAAATTGCAGGCGGAGAAAGGGTTTTCTTTCGGAACGCCAACGGAATTGGAAACCGAGATTGCAAAATATATTGTAGAAAATGTCCCGAATATCGACCAAATCAGAATGGTTTCTTCTGGAACTGAGGCTTGTATGAGCGCAATTCGTTTGGCAAGAGGATTTACAGCGAGAGAAAAAATCATCAAGTTTGAAGGTTGTTATCACGGGCATTCAGATTCGTTTTTGATTCAGGCGGGAAGTGGAATGGCAACGTTTGGAAGCCCCAATTCGCCAGGCGTAACGCAGGGAACTGCGAAAGATACTTTGCTCGCAGAATACAATAATTTTGAGCAAGTTGAAGACCTTTTCAAAGCGAATCCAGATCAGATTGCCTGCATCATCGTAGAACCGATTGCCGGAAATATGGGTTGCATTTTACCAGAAAATAATTTCCTTCAAAACCTTAGAAAAATCTGTGACGAGAATGGCGCACTTTTGATTTTTGATGAGGTGATGACGGGATTCCGATTGGCTTTTGGTGGCGCACAGGAGGCTTTGAATGTGAAAGCAGATTTGGTGACTTACGGTAAAGTGATTGGTGGCGGATTGCCGGTTGGTGCTTTTGCCGGACGTAACGAAATTATGAATTACCTTTCGCCAAGAGGAAACGTTTACCAAGCTGGAACTTTGAGCGGAAATCCTTTGGCGATGCGGGCTGGACTCAAAACGTTGCAACTGATAAAACAAGACCCAGAATTCTATAACAAATTAGCAAAAACAACAGAAACCCTGGATTTCGAGATTGGAAAAATCCTGAATGAGAAAGGAATCAAACATAGAATCAACCGAAAAGGAAGTATGATGTCTGTCTTTTTTGATGCAACGTCTGTCAGCAATTTCAAAGAAGCAAATGAGTCTGGAATTGGATTGTTCAACAATTTCTTTCATCAGCTTTTACAACAAGGAATTTATCTTCCGCCGAGTGGCTATGAGACTTGGTTTATCTCGTCCGCGATTGGCGAAAAGGAAATTGATAAGACTTTGGAAGCTATTAGAAACTTCCATTATTAAAATAGAAAACGACTTGAAAATTATTTATCAAGTCGTTTTTTTATGTTGAAAATCATATTGGAATTACATTTTATTTGTGGTAAATTATTAATTCCAAAATGAGAAATCGAATCTCGTTTAACTACCGTTCTTTTCTGTGAGGGCGGTTTTTTTTATTAATGTTATTCTGACATTTGTTCAAATATCTTTGGAACCCATATCAGCAACATTTGATAAATACACATTCCAAAAACGAAAAATTTTGTGAATATGAAATCTTTAACTGCCAAAACATTTCCTCTCAAATGTTTTTGTTTCGCTAATTCTTTGTTGTCTTCAAAAGCAGTTGAGAAGCGTCTTGTAAAATTAATTATAATCGTTGATAATGAAAATACTAAGAGTATAAAAAATAGTTCAATAGGCAATCCATTGAAAAATAAATTATACATCAAAAGTAATATTCCTGCAAAAATCGCAACATAAATATATAGTGATTTTACAATTCCCTTATTATATTTTAAATAGAAAATGTAAGTCAAGAATATGAAAAACAAAGAATGTAGAATCTGAGCAACTATCATTTTGTGAAAACTATTTCGCTGGTTTAGCTCTCAAATATTGATGTGGATAGAAATTTTCCTCGCCATTTTCCCAAGCAGATTGAACTGCGAAATATGGATTTCTAAGAATTTCTCGCGCTAAGAAAATTAAATCTGCATGTTCGTTTTCCAAGATTTCTTCTGCGTGATTTGCGTCTGTAATCAAACCAACTGCGCCAGTTTTGATGTCTGCATTTTTCTTCACAGCTTCGGCCAACGGAACTTGATAACCAGGATTCAACGGAATAGTGACGCCACTGATATTTCCACCGCTGGAAACGTCTATTAAATCTACATTTTTAGCTTTTAAAGCTTTTGAAAGTTCTACGCTGTCGGAGATTTCCCAGCCGTTTTCTGCATATTCGGTTCCGGAGATTCTTACGAATAATGCTTGGTTTTCTGTAATTTCAGAATTGACCACATCCAGAATTTCCATCAGGAATCTTGCTCTGTTTTCTGAGTTTCCACCATATTCGACGCTTCTGGTGTTGGAAAGTGGCGACAAAAATTGATGAATCATATAGCCG
>JAGNPP010000040.1 GCA_017989575.1 Chryseobacterium sp. | reverse complement strand
GAAAAGGACGAAAAAGATAAAGACGAGGAACAAACAATCCCGGAATTCGTAGCTGGCGAAAAAGGCGACCACGCACCATTGATTCATCAGGGAAAAACTTCTCCGCCAAAGCCTTACACAGAAGCAACTTTGCTGAGAGCAATGGAAACTGCAGGGAAACAAGTGGAAGATGAAGAACTTCGCGAAATGCTGAAAAACAACGGCATCGGAAGACCATCAACCCGAGCCAACATCATCGAAACCTTGTTCCGAAGAAAATACATCGAACGCAAAAAGAAAAATCTGGTTGCAACTTCTATTGGTATTGATTTGATTGACACTATCGAAGATGAAGTTTTGAAAAGTCCCGAACTCACGGGAGAATGGGAATCGAAACTCCGCAGAATCGAAAAGGGCGAGTACGAAGCCAATCAATTCAAAGACGAATTGATAGAAATGGTAACTGAACTTACGAGAAAAGTCATCAGTTCAAAAGGAAAAGTTATTAATTTTGAAGAAGAAAAACCTGCTCCACCAAAAGAAAAAACACCAAGAGTAAAAACCGAAATCATCTGGACAGAAACCCAATGTCCGAAGTGCAAAGCCAATATGTTGATGAAAGGAAAAACGGCAATCGGGTGTTCGGATTTCAAAGCTTGTGGTTTCAAAGTTTCATTCGAAATATTCGGAAAAAAACTGTCAGAAAAGCAACTTCAGGATTTGATTCTCAAAAGTAAAACTTCCAAACTGAAAGGTTTTACAGGAGGTCAGGAAGAAGGAATTTTATTAATGAACGAAGATTTTTCATTCTCATTAAAATAGAAAAACCCTCTCAGCTTCAATCTGAAAGGGTTTTAAAAATAACACCTTTAATAATTGTAAAAAATTACTTCACAACAATTGCTTTCTTCAGATTACTATCGATTTTATAATCTGTACTATTATTGATTTTCACATTCTCAAAAATAATATTGTTGGCATTTTTCCCAACGATTCCTTTTTTACTCGTGATATTCACGTTTTTAAAATATAGATTCTCAATCAATTTCTCAGGAAGTCCACTGAAACTGAAAGCCGTTTCTGCCGAAGAACAATTGATATTACTCACATAAAAATCGTGGAAATAAGGCACTTTATCTCCCGAATGTTGCGCTTCTTCGCTTTCTTTTGTGCTTCCAACGGGAGCATCTGCGTAGAAAGTGTCAAAGAAAATGGCAGATTTCACAATGTTTTTCATCTCGATATTATCAATGAAAATCTGACTCACATCGCCACCTCTTCCGGAGTTGCTTTTCACACGAATTCCGATATCTGTTCCGTCAAACGTACAGTTGGAAACAAAAATATTTTTCATTCCGCCGTCCGTATTACTTCCGATGACAAAACCGCCGTGACCCTCACCAACAGTACATTCTGCGATGATGACATTTTGCAGATTGGCTTCACCATTTTTCGGTGTTCCGCTGGATTTCATACAGATTCCGTCGTCGCCGGCGTTCACTTTTGTGTTGTAGATAATCACATTTTTCGAAGCACTGATGTCAATTCCGTCTCCGTTTTGAGCCCATTTCGGATTGTAAACGGTTGTGTTTCTGATGACAAGGTTTGTAATTTGTTTTGGATTGATGACAAATTTCGGAGAATTTCTGAACGTTGGTCCATCAATCAAAAGATTCGTCACTTTGGAAAGCGTGAACATCATTGGTCTCAAGAAATGGTGCAACTGCTGGTACATATCGATTGTCGCATTCGGCGTTTTCGTAATTACTTTTGCCAATTGCTCACCATTTTTTGCCGACTCGCTTGGCCACCAGATTTTCCCGTCGTCGCTCAGCGTGCTTCCTTTTTTCGCCAACAATTCTTTCCATTGTGCATCCGTCGTTTTGAATTTCTTCACAGGACGCCAAGCTTCTCCAGCACCATCAAAAATCCCTTTTCCGGTGAAGGAAACGTCTTTCAAATTATTTCCCCAAATCGGAGCTGTCACTTCGAATTTCCCAGACGAAGTTTCTCTCATCGGAAATTGTTTGATATCACTGCTGAATTGCACGATGGCGCCTTCCTCCACGTGGAAATCGATTTTACTTTTCAGCTCAATTGGACCCGTTAACCAAGTTCCAGCTGGAACAATCAGTCTTCCTCCACCATTCGCGGAGATTGTTGTGATTGCTTTTTCGAAGGCTTTGGTGTTCAAAGTTTTTCCATCGGCAACACCTCCAAAATCTTTGAAGTTGTAATCCTTTTCTGGAATATTAGGCAAAACCATTGCTCCAAATTTGAATGGCGCTTTGTCAATGTAATATTGAATGTCATTTTTCTGCGCAGAAATGAGCGTCGCAACAGAAAACGCAAGACCTATTAATAGTTTTTTCATTGTTTATTTTAATATGAATTCTTTTGATTAATTTTAAATGTTTTAGTTAAAGTACAATCAATAATTATAATTTGGGCAACTTTTCCGCCTTCCATTCCCGCTATTTTTTGCCTTCGCTTTTCCCACCACAAAAAATGAGCTCCATTCAAGTCGGGTTGCGCTTCGCAATGTTCAACGTTTGTCTATCAATCAAACTTTTCCCAATCTATCATTCAGCCTTGTCAAGGTTTCAAACCTTGACAAGGCTGAATGATAGATTGGACTTTGAATAACTTTCTGACTGCGGTAAAATTAAAAAAAATAACAACTTGCGCAATCGATTGCATAAAATAAAGATTCACATATTCGTAAAGTGTGATTAATGCTAATCAAATTAAAATTTAATAAGTTCTTTTTAAACAAAAATTCCTCATTATTTGCTCAAATTTCTTTAATTTGCAATGCTAAAAATAATTTCAACAATGATTATTCAACCAAGAACAAGAGGATTTATTTGCTTGACTGCGCATCCAGATGGTGCACTTCAAAGCGTAAAAAATCAAATAGAATATGTAAAGTCCAAAGGCGCCTTCAAAAATGGGCCAAAAAAAGTTTTGGTAATCGGTGCTTCTACAGGTTTCGGACTTTCTTCCAGAATCACGGCGGCTTTCGGTTCCGATGCGGCAACAGTTGGTGTTTTCTTCGAGAAACCCGCTTCTGAAGGTAAAATGGGAACTGCTGGCTGGTACAATTCCGCAGCTTTCGAAAAAGAAGCGCACGAAGCTGGACTTTACGCCAAAAGTATCAACGGTGATGCATTCTCAGACGACATCAAAAAACAAACGATTGAATTAATCAAAAAAGACCTTGGTCAAGTTGATTTGGTGGTTTACAGTTTGGCTTCTCCAAGAAGAACGCATCCAAAAACGGGCGTTGCACATTCATCAGTTCTTAAACCAATTGGAAATTCTTACACCAACAAAACGGTTGATTTCCACACAGGTGTCGTTTCTGATGTGACCATTGCTCCGGTTGAAAACGAAGAAGATATTCCAAACACGGTTGCCGTAATGGGTGGTGAAGATTGGAAATTCTGGATGGAAGATTTGAAAGTGGCTGGCGTTTTAGCTGACGGCGTTCAAACGGTTGCATATTCTTACATCGGCCCAGAATTGACTTTCCCAATCTACAGAAACGGAACAATCGGACAAGCAAAAAATGACCTTGAAGCGACTGTAACGGTTTTAAATGATTTACTAAAAGACCTTAATGGAAAATCTTATGTTTCTGTGAACAAGGCGTTGGTAACTCAGTCAAGTTCTGCGATTCCTGTAGTTCCATTGTATATTTCTTTACTTTACAAAGTGATGAAGGCGAAAGGAACACACGAAGGAACAATCGAGCAGATTCAAAGACTTTTTGCTGATAGATTATACACGGAAAATGGCGAAGTTCCTTTGGATGAAGCTGGTAGAATCCGAGTTGATGACTGGGAAATGGCGGATGATGTTCAGGCTGAAGTTGACAAATTATGGAAGGAAACAACTACGGAAAATCTTTCTGAAATCAGTGATATCGCAGGTTACAGAAAAGAATTCTTCAACCTTTTCGGTTTCGAAGTGGATGGAATCGATTATGAGAAAGATGCTAATGAGAATGTTCAAGTTCCAAGTATTGAGGCTTAGAATTAAGACTAAGAGATGATAGACTGATAGATAATAGATTTCTAAAATCTTTAAAATAAAACAAAAACGGCTACTTTTTCAGTAGCCGTTTTTTATTGTTGAGATTGGGATTTTATTTCTTTTTGTTTTGCATCGTACTCGTGAAGCAGGTTATATTCTGGAGTTTGCTCTATGGCGTGCATTATTTTGTCCAGGATTTGAGTTGCAGACTCATTATCGTAATCGATGTCTAAAGCTTGTTTGAACTCCAATGTTGGTTTTACACCAGTCACTTTTATTTTCAAGCCTTTTTTGTCGAATGCGCGTCGGAAACCATTGATTTTGATAGGAATGACGGTTGGTCTTTGATTTTTAATCAACTTTGCAGTTCCTTTTCGGCCTTGTGCGTAAGCGGAAGTTGTTCCTTGTGGAAAAGTGATGACCCAACCGTTATCAAGCGCTTTCATAATGTTTTCGACCTCAGTGAGATCTACCATTCTATTCACATTTTGTCCTTCGGCTCTCCAGGTTCTTTTGACAGTAACGGCACCAGCGATTTTGAAAATCCTTGCAAGAAGTCCTTTATTCATCGTTTCTTCTGCTGCAACATAGTAGAAATCTACTTTTGGATTGAGAAGGTAAACTGGATTTTTAATCGTATTATGAAAACCATTATTCACCGAACAAAATGTGTGATACATCGCGGCAACATCGGCAAAATAAGTCTGATGATTGGAAACAAACAGCACGTTGCTGTCCGGAAGATCAGCCAGATTTTCTGTCCCCGAAATTTTGAGCTTGTTGAAGCCATTGAATCTCCGGTACGAAACCAATCCAAGAATAAAAATAATAAACCTTTTCAAAACATAGATGTTTCCAAAAGAATCGGTAAAAATATTTTTTTTTGCCATTGATAATTAATTACAATTTCTAAGGTCAGAAATTACTGCAAAATTAGACAATTTTTAACAAGTTGCTAAACTCACTGAGAATCATTGAAGTAGCGCCCCAAATGATATAGCCATTGAAATCTATCACTGGAACTTCCGCGCCGTTTGTGGATGGCAAAACCATATTTTTTGGTTGATCCGGAAGACTTAATAAAGATGAAATTGGAAACTCTATCAATTCCACCGCTTCACTTTCCTGAAGGAAAAATTCCGGATTTTTTTTGGTGTAAGAAACAAATGAATGAACATAGAAATTGCTTGGCGGAATGTAAATCGGCGACATTTCGCGGATGATTCTCACGTAATGTTCATCAATTCCCAATTCCTCTGATGTTTCACGTTTCGCAGTATGAGCAAAGTCCAAATCTTCTTTTTCTCTTTTTCCACCAGGCAAAGAGATTTGTCCGCTGTGTCTGTCACGCTCGTTTTGAGAACGAACAATCAATGGAAAATGCCACTCGTTATTTTTAAGATAAAGCAGAATGTTGACGGCTGCAAACTTTGGATTCCTTGTCAAAATATCTTCGTAACTGAACACAGGACGATAGGGCGGAGAATAGATTTTGTGTGCATTTTCGCCCAATAATTCCGCTTGTTTGATGTCTCGAAGTAAGTCTTTTCCAAAAATCTGCATATCTCAAAGATAAGGAAATTTGAAGTATTGAAGATGCTAATTCCACATAAAAAAAGTCGCAAAGATTGACTTTGCGACTTTTGGATTTTATCAATTGATTAGATTCTAAAGCGTAATCCCACGTCCAGCGTAGAAATCCAGAACCTTGATACTGAACAGATAATTATATTTCGCTTGAGCTACAGAACCTTGCGCATTAGCATAATTGTTTCTCGCAATCGTCACGTCATAAATGGTGGAACGTCCAGCTTCATAACTTTTCTCTGCAAAATCCAAAGCCAATCTCGTGCTTTTTTCAGCTTCTATCGCCGCAACATAGATTTCATAATTAGAATCAGCATTGAACTGAGCTTGCTGAATATCCTGCTTCAACTGGAACTTTTGTTGTTCCAAATTATTCTTCGCAATCACTTCATTGATTTTCGTTTGCTCCACCTGCAGTTTTGTAATTCCTTTGTTGAAAATTGGAATGTTTGCAGACAAACTTAGTTGCTGACCAAAGTTTTCTCTGTATTGATCCGCAAAACTATGTTCCTTGATGTAAAGTTGTGGTGTTCCGCTGATGTTGTTGGTGTTCAGTCGGTTGTTGTAAAAACTTCCAATTCCAGCGGTTGCAGAAATCGTTGGGTAAAAATTAGTTTTTACGACTTCGGTTTGAGCTTCTGCCGCTTTTATTCTTATTTCTGCCGCTTTCACGATAGGTTGAGAAGTGTAAGCAATATTAAGAACTTCTTCCACAGATTCGGTTTGAGGCGTCAATTCATCTGGGACTGGAATATCTACCACATCAAATGTTTTATAATCCTGAAGCTGAAGAAGCTGAGCCATTGCAAACAATGCTTTGTCAACATTGATTTGAGCTGTTTTCACATTCTGTTTTTCTCTTGCTAATGATGCTGTTGCTTCTGCTAAAACCGTCTGAGCTGTGGTGCCCACGTCTGTCGTTATTTTGGCTCGGTCATATAATTTCTGAGCATTTTCCATAGCACTTTCAGAGATTTTTTTGATTTCTCTGTTCAACATTACGTTGAGATATTGCTGTGCGATTTGGAGCGAAATATTATTTTTAATGGTTTCGATATCCTGCAAACTTGCATCTAAATCGAAACCTGTTTTACGAATCGTTTTCTCAAGCCTTCCATTGTTGTAAACCAAAATATTGGCTCCAACATTCGCATTATTATTGAAATTATCATTTCTAACACTCGTATTCACAAACTGCGAATTTCCAAAACTAGCTGAGTTAGAAATCGTCCCGGAAACACCAGGCAAATATTCTCTCTTTGCCATTTCCAGATTTTTTGTCTGCACATCTTTGTTGTAAGCCTGCGCTTGGATTTGCAAGTTGTTTTTAATGGCATAATCCACACATTCCTGGATTGTCCATTTTTTCTGAGAAAATCCCAAAACTCCGATAGACAAAAGCGAAATACAAAAAACTTTTTTAAGCATAAAAGAAAAATTATATACAATAAGACTTCGGAATTGTAAAAATGTTACGCCAGTAATTAAATTTTTTTTAAATCTTGATTCATTAAAAAAATCACAAATTATTTTTTCTCAAATTGTAACAATTCCTTATTCGGATTTACTTATATGTAAAATCCAGACAATGTCTCACCCGATTCTGAAAATAGAAGATGTCAACAAATCTTACGATACAGGTAAGAGCAAACTTCACGTGCTGAAAGGTATTAATCTTAATATCAATCAAGGTGAGTTTGTTTCTATTATGGGAAGTTCCGGTTCCGGAAAATCAACTTTGCTTAATATTATTGGAATCTTGGATGAGGCTGATAACGGAATCTACGAGCTTGATGGATTTCCTATCAAACATCTTACAGAAGTAAAAGCGGCGGAATATAGAAGCCGTTTCATAGGGTTTATTTTTCAATCATTCAATTTGATTAATTATAAAACAGCGCTGGAAAATGTGGCGCTTCCGCTATATTATCAAAATGTTTCCCGAAAAGAAAGAACCCAAAAAGCTCTTGAATATTTGGAAAAAGTAGGATTGAGAGAATGGGCAGAACATCTTCCAAGCGAGCTTTCCGGAGGACAAAAACAAAGGGTTGCCATTGCAAGAGCGTTAATCTCAGAACCGAAATTAATCCTTGCTGATGAACCAACCGGAGCGTTGGATTCCAAAACGACTCACGATATTATGAAATTACTTCAGGAAATCAACAACGAAGGAAAAACAATCGTCGTTGTAACTCACGAAAATGATGTTGCGGCGCAAACCAAAAGAAACGTTGTCCTGAAAGACGGCAGAATAGAAAGTGATGAATTCATTAAGCAAATAGTACTTTAAAACTGGACGATGGAAGTAGGATAATGAAAGTTTAAAAATTGAAAATTAAGAGATTACGAAATAAAAATAATGCGACAAGCGGGAAACTTCTAACTTCCTGCTTCTAGCTTCCAACCTAAAAAATATGTTTGATTTAGACCGCTGGCAAGAGATATTTAGTTCCATTCGCAGTAATGTATTGCGGACGGTACTTTCTGGTTTTACGGTTGCACTGGGGCTTTTCATTTTCATTGTTTTATTTGGAATTGGAAATGGTCTTAATAATTCATTTGCGAAAGCTTTCACGAGAGATGCGACCAATCTGATTATGATCTGGGCTGGCAAAACCACAATTCCTTACGCAGGGTTACAATCGGACAGAACCATTACTTTTAACAATGATGATTTCGATGCCATTGTCAAAGAAAGTGAGGGAAAATTAGAATATGCGTCACCTAGATACCAAACCAGTCTTACCGTAAAATATGGTAAGGAAAGTGGAGGATACCAAATCAATGGTGTTTTGGGAGATGAGAAATTTCTCGAAAACAGAACGATGATTGATGGTAGATACATCAATGAACGAGATAACGAACTGAAACAAAACGTTGCCTCCATCGGAAGAATGGTTTGGCGCGATTTGATAAGAGATGGAAATCCGATTGGGAAAGATTTGGAAATCAATGGAACGATGTTCAAAGTGGTTGGTGTTTTCTCAGATCCGGGTGGAGATTGGGACGAGCGGCATATCTCTGTTCCGCTTTCTACACTTCAACAGATGAAAAAAAGTTCTGATACAATCAGCACGGTAATGCTTTCTTACAATCCCAATATGACACCGGAAGAAGGTGTAAAATACGGCGATCAATTGGAAAAAAACATCAGAGCAAGACACCAAATTTCTCCAGAAGATCAACAAGGAATCAGGATTAATAATAATGCGAAAAACACACAGGATTCATTTGCTTTCTTGTTTGTGATTACCATAGTTGTAGGATTTATCGGGCTTGGGACTTTGTTGGCAGGAATCATTGGAATTAGTAACATCATGGTTTACATCATCAAAGAAAGAACGAAAGAAATTGGTGTTCGGAAAGCAATTGGTGCAAAACCAGCCGGAATTGTCGCCTTGATTTTACAGGAAAGTATTGTGATAACCGTAATTTCTGGAATTATAGGCGTGGGATTGGGCGTTTTGACTTTAAAACTAATTGGAAATAATCTGGAAGAATACTTCATCACAGAACCGTCCGTAGGCTGGGGATTGATTGCGGCAGCATTTTTCTGTCTTGTGTTTTCTGGCGCGATTGCAGGATTTGTTCCGGCTTATAAGGCTTCGAAAATAAAACCGATTGAAGCACTAAGAACAGATTAAGCCATAGCGTTTGAGAGTGGGGAGAATTCGAGAAAGCTTGGAAATATTGTATAAATCATTTATCAATCATCATTAATCATTTATAAACAAAAAAGTGAATATACTTTTCAAAAGAGATACTTGGCAGGAGATTTATTATTCCCTTCGGAACAATAAGCTCAGAACGTTTCTTACGATGATAGGCGTGGGTTGGGGTATGTTTTTGTATGTGAGTCTGCTGGGTGCGGCAAAAGGAATGGAAAATGGATTCAACAAATTGTTTTCCGGCTTTGCAACCAACTCGATTTTCCTTTGGCCACAGAATACCAATATTCCTTACGAAGGTTTTGCGAAAGGCAGAAAAATGGATCTTCACCTAAAAGATATAGAATACATCACGAAGAAAATCCCGGAAGTTGATTATATATCGCCGCAGAGTGTGAGAGGAAATTTTGGAACGCCAGGTGAGCAGATTTCCCGAAACGGAAAGAAAAATACTTATATGATTACGGGGGATTTTCCGGTTGGTAATCAGATTTCCAAGAAGAAATTATTGTTTGGAAGATATATCAATGATGCCGATATCCAGTCCAAAAAGAATGTGATTGTGATAGGAGAGGAGATTTATAAAAATCTTTTCGATGCCAAGAAAAATGAAAATCCAATTGGAAAATCAGTCAATTTGAAAGGCATATTTTTCAATGTCATAGGTGTTTTTCGGGTTCCAAGAGGTGGCGGAATGGAGAATGATCAATCTGCTTACATTCCGTTTTCGACTTATTCTGGGATGTACAACGAAGGTGATAAGGTTGGTTTCTTTGCGATTGTTGGAAAGCCGAATGCAGAAGCCGCCATTGTAGAAACCAAAGTGAAAGATGAACTGAAAAAAATCAATCACGTTTCGCCAGAGGATACCAATGCATTTGGAAGTTTCAATCTAGCAAAAGAATTCAAAAAATTGACGGGATTCCTTACTGGGATGCAGTTGCTGACCATTACTGTTGGGACATTGACGATTTTGGCAGGCGTTATCGCGATCTCAAATATTTTATTGATAACTGTAAAAGAAAGAACAAAAGAAATTGGAATCAGACGAGCATTGGGCGCAAAACCAGCCGAAGTGAGAAATCAGATTTTGCTGGAAAGTGTTGTCATTACATTGTCTTCCGGATTATTAGGATTTTTGTCGGGGATTTTCCTTTTGATAATTTTAAATATTGCGACAATGAACAACGATGCTTTTCCTTTCAGCAATCCAACGGTAGATTACGGCAACGTATTTTCAGCGATGGCAATTATGATTTTCCTAGGCCTGATTATCGGATTGATTCCGGCACAAAGAGCAGTGAAGATCAAACCAATCGAAGCATTGAGAAGCGAATAAGTACTAATTAACAATTAATAATAAACTATATTTCTATATAATGGAAAAAAAGAAATTTACATTCAAAAAAGCAATTTCCATATTTCTGGGATTACTATTTGCAGTTGCTGTGATCGGTGGAATCGGTTATCTTATCAAATCCAATTCGGCTGAGAACGAAGTGTTTCTTACCAGAAAACCAAGCATCAAAAATCTGGATGACAAAGTGATGGCAACCGGAAAAATCGAACCTCGTGAAGAGATTGAAATCAAACCAAACATCGCCGGTATCATCCAAACAATCAATGTGGACGAAGGCGACAAAGTACAAGCCGGACAGTTGATTGCAACCATCAGAATCGTCCCAAATATCACGGAAGTGAATAATGCAACAATGCAGGTCAGCAATTCTCAAATTCAATTGACGAATGCAAAAGTGAATGTTCAAAATCAACAGAAACAATACGAAATGCAGGCGAAGTTGTACAAGCAAGGTGTGATTTCTAAACAGGAATACATCACGGCGCAACAGCAATTGGAGACAACAATTCAACAGCAAAAATTGGCTGTCCAACAACTGAATGCGTCTCAAAAACAATTGCAAATCGTAAGAACGGGAGCAACGCCAGAACTTCAAAGTATGGCAACCACTCAGATTCGTGCAAAAGCTGCCGGAACGGTTTTGGAAATTCCTGTGAAAGTCGGAAGTCAGGTGATCGAAGCTAACTCTTTCAACGCTGGAACTACGATTTGTTCTATCGCAGATCTTAATTCATTGATTTTCAAAGGTAACATTGATGAAGCACAAGCCGGAAAATTGAAACAAGGAATGGATATGAGTGTTGTAATCGGAGCTTTGCAAAATAAATCTTTCCCGGGTAAATTAACCTTAATTGCGCCAAAAGGAACGGAAGAAAGCGGAACGATTAAATTTGCTGTGGAAGGCGATGTTTACAATAAGACGGGCGAATATATCCGTGCTGGATTCAGTGCAAATGGAGAAATCTTATTGAGTTCTAAGAAAAATGCATTACTTTTGGATGAGTCCTTGATTCAATATGAAAAGGGCAACAACAAATCCTTTGTAGAAGTGAAACAGCCAAATGGAAGCTTCAAGAAAGTTTATGTTAAGCTAGGTTCAAGTGACGGTATCAATGTTCAAATCCTTTCCGGAATCGACAAGAATGCGGAAGTGAAAGTTTGGAATCCATCGGACAAAGACAAAGAAGAGCTGAAAGAACAGAAGAAGTAGATAGACCTTATCAAATTATAATTGTTAAAAGAATCCGTCTCGTTTTTATAGCGAGACGGATTTTTTGTTTTTATTATTAATGCAAAAAATCCTGCAAATTATTTTGCAGGATTTTTAAGTTTATAATAGAGATCTAATTATTACATTGGTCCTTGCTCATCACCGCCCGTTGCGTTGGAGTTGATGTCTTTTTTACGCTTCGGTTGATCTACTTTTTCGCCTTGTTTGAATCTGTACGTCAAAGAAACCGTGAACTGTCTTGGTTGCCATTGCATATACGTATCTCTTGTACTGTTCGCTGTGTAAGTAGTTGCCTGCATCGCTCTTGTGTTGAAAACATCCTGAATGTTGAAGGCAATAGTTCCATTTCCACTCCAGATGGTTTTGGAAGCACCAAAATTGATGGCGTACATGTCTTTTCTATGTTGATATTCCGTTTTGGTTCCACCTCTGTAGAAACCTTGGATCTGGAAATTTAAAGTTTTGTCCAGTTTGAAAGTTGATGTCAGCCTGGATCTTGTAGAAACACCTTTTCCTTTGAAATTGGCAATCGCTTCGATATTATTTCCATTTTCATCTATGGTTTGATAAAGTGTACTTCCTTTCGTATTATATCCAAAAACATCCACATTTCCCATAAATTTTAGCCAGCTTGTTGCATCCCAATTGAAATTAAGATCCAAACCAAATCTGTCATCCGTTCCCAAATTGATTGGTTTTGTGTGGAAGACAATTCGGTCTCTCAAGATGCCTTCAGAATCTCTAAATGGAACATTCTCGTTGTAAACTAACATTTTCACGTCATCTGCCTGATGTCTGTAATAAAGTGTTGGGTTGATGGTGAATTTCTTCTTGGAAATGCTGTAACCTACTTCGTAAGAATCTACATAAGAAGGATTCAAATCGATATTTCCATCAAAGATATTTTGATTATCACTGTAGCTTGGGTTTGGAATTAGGAAGAAACCTCTTGGTCGGTCAATTCTTCTGGAATAGTTGACTAGCAATTGATTGTCTTTGGAAAACTCATAACTCAAGAAGATACTTGGGAAGAGATTGTTGTAAGTCTTTCTTCTGTTGTCCACCGTGTTGGAGCCTTCTAGGTTTTGATAATCCACAGTGACTTGAGAAAGTTCATTTCTCAAACCAACTTGGTAACCCACTTTCCCGATTTTACTTTTGAATTGTGCATAGAATGCGTTGAACAATTCCTTGTAATTCGCATCATAAGTGTACAATCCTAAATATTGTAGAGTTGGATCTGCGGACGTGCTTTCCTGCACGTTGTTATCGTAAGAATTATCATTGGAATCCA
>JAGNPP010000233.1 GCA_017989575.1 Chryseobacterium sp. | reverse complement strand
AGATTTTTGGTGGTGATGAGGAAGCGATGGCAATGTCTGCACGAATTGTGGAAACTGTTGAGCCGGATATTGTTGATATTAATTATGGATGTCCTGTAAAAAAAGTGGTTTGCAAAGGTGCTGGCGCGGGCGTTTTGAAAGATATTGACTTGATGGTAAGATTGACCAAAGCCGTTGTAAATTCTACCCATTTGCCTGTGACCGTAAAAACCAGATTGGGTTGGGATAATGACTCTATTAACATTGATGAAGTTGCTGAAAGATTGCAGGATGTCGGAATTAAAGCCTTGACCATACACGCTAGGACTCGTGCTCAAATGTACAAAGGCGAGGCTGAATGGGAACATATTTCCAGAATCAAAAACAATCCGAATATCGAAATTCCGATCTTTGGAAACGGCGACATCGATTCTCCTGAAAAAGCTTTAGAATATAAAAACAAATACAACTGCGACGGCATTATGATTGGTCGTGGCGCAATTGGCTATCCTTGGATTTTCAATGAGGTGAAACATTTTTTTGAAACAGGTGAGATTTTACCAGCACCTACCATTGCAGAAAGACTGGATGCCGTGAAAAACCACGCACTTTGGTCTGTGGAATGGAAAGGCGAACGTCCCGGAATTGTGGAAATGAGACAACATTACAGCAATTACTTCCGTGGAATTCCGCATTTTAAAGAATTTAAAACTAAGTTTCTTCAGGCTTTAACGCTTGAACAAATTGATGAAATTATAGAAGAGACTAAGCATTTCTATTTGGAAAATGTGATTTAATAATCCCTAACCACAAAGGACACAAAGATTTTTCACAAAGTGCACGAAATCAAAATAAATTGTGAACTTTGTGAAAAATCTTTGTGCGCATTGTGGTAAATTACATTATTGAATTTAGTTGAAAATAATTCTACATTCCTGTAACTTTTAACAGTTCACCATCAACTTATTAAATCTCAAAAAAATAAAAATGAAAAAACTACTTCTTCTTTCCATATTGGCGATGGGATTTTCCAAAGCTCAGTTTTTCGAGTCACCGGAGAAATTTACCAAAACGGATTCGCTGAAAGGATCTAATACAAAATTCAGGAACTTTTGGGATGTGAAAAAATATGACATCATTTTGGAACCGAACTTCGAAGCTAAAAGCATCAAAGGAAGCAACAAGATCAGCATCGAAATTGAAAAAAATGTGACCAATCCTATTTTTCAAATCGACCTTCAGAAACCAATGAAAGCGGATAAAATCAAAGCAAACTTTCCAATCGTAGAAAAAAGAATTGACGGCGATTTTATATTCCTACATACAAAAAGAAGTTTCAAGAAAGGCGAAAAACTTGCGATCGAAATTGACTTTTCCGGAAATCCTGTGATTGCAAAAAATGCACCTTGGGACGGCGGTTGGATGTTCGCAAAAGACAAAAACGGCAATCCTTGGATGACGGTTGCAGACGAAGGAATCGGCGCGAGCATTTGGCTTCCTTGCAAAGATATTTGGAGTGATGAGCCTGACAATGGAACGACTTTCAAAATCATTACACCAAAAGACTTGGTAGGAATTGCGGGCGGAAGGCTCATTAAACAAGAAAATATTGGTGATAAAAAATCTTGGCTTTGGGAAGTGAAAAATCCAATCAATGCTTATTCTATTATTCCATCCATAGGGAAATATGTGAATTTCAAAGATACTTACGATGGTGAAAAAGGAAAATTGGATTTGGACTATTGGGTTTTGGACTACAATCTTGACAAAGCAAAAAAACAATTCGAGCAAGTGAAACCTATGATGAAATCTTTCGAAAGTTGGTTTGGTCCTTATCCGTTTTACGAAGATTCTTACAAATTGGTGGAGTCGCCACATCTTGGGATGGAACATCAGAGCAATGTGGCGTACGGAAACAAATATATGAACGGCTATTTGGGTCACGATATGTCTGGAACGGGCATTGGCTTGAAGTGGGACTACATCATCATCCACGAAACCGGACACGAGTGGTTTGCGAACAACATCACGGCGAAAGATCAGGCTGATATGTGGATTCACGAGAGTTTCACAACTTATTCGGAAACGCTTTATGTGGAAAGTCTTTGGGGAAAAGCTGATGGTGATAAATATACGCAGGGCATCCGAAACAACATTCAAAACGACAAAGCAATCATCGGGCAATATGGCGTGAGAAACGAAGGAAGTGGCGATATGTATCCAAAAGGCTCAAATATGATTCACACGATTCGAACTGTCATTAATAATGATGAAAAATTCCGTCAAATCTTGAGAGGACTTAATAAAGATTTCTATCATCAAACCGTGACATCAGAACAAATTCAAAACTATTTCATTGAAAAATCAGGCGTTGATTTGAAATCAATCTTTGACCAATATCTGAGAACGGCAAAAATTCCGACTTTGGAATATAAACAAACAGGAAATCAATTGACTTATAAATGGACGAACGTGATTCCAAATTTGAAGTTCCCAATCAGACTCGCAGACGGACAAGAATTGAAACCGACAGAACAATCTCAAACCACGACTTTGAAGTCTGAAAAACCAGTGGAATTCAATAAAAATTATTATATTCGAACAAGCGGAAATTAATAAGATTTCCGATAAAAAGATAATTCAAAACCATTTCAAAATTTTACTTTGAAATGGTTTCTTTTATATTTAATATCAAATAAAATTCAAAAAATATTATGAGAAACAAATTCATTCTTTGGGGAATCATTCTTTTAATCGCCACTTGGACAACCGCTTTGCTCATAAAAGCGCATTATTGGATTCCAATTTTACTGACATTCTTGTACCTTTTAGGAATCTACAACACCTATCAAACCAAACACGCCATTCTCAGAAACTTCCCTGTTATAGGCTATTTTCGATACTTTTTTGAGGAGATTTCGCCGGAGATTCAGCAATATTTCATCGAAAGAGAAACGGACGGAAAACCATTTCCGAGAAACCAAAGGTCAGCGGCTTACCGTCGTTCCAAAAATGTGAGCGACACTGTGCCGTTCGGAACTCAGCTGGAAATCAACCATCGAAAATATGAAGGCATCAAACATTCCATCTACGCCAAGCATCCGAAAGAAGAACTACCAAGAGTGACCATTGGTGGCGAAGCTTGCAAACAGCCTTACAATGCTTCGTTGTTCAACATTTCCGCAATGAGTTTCGGTGCATTGAGTGACCGCGCTCAGATGGCTTTGAACAGAGGCGCGAAGAAAGGAAATTTCTATCACAACACTGGCGAAGGTGGCATCTCTCCACATCATTTGGAAGGTGGCGACCTTTGCTGGCAAATCGGAACAGGCTACTTTGGTTGCAGAAATGAAGAAGGAAACTTCGATGCAGAATTGTTTAAGAAATATGCGAATCTGGAAAATGTAAAAATGATTGAAATCAAATTGTCTCAAGGTGCAAAACCAGGTCACGGCGGTGTTTTACCAGCTGTGAAAAACACGCCGGAGATTGCAGCAATCCGTCACGTACCAGCTGGCGTTACGATTCTTTCGCCACCATCGCACAGCGCGTTTTCTAATGCAGAAGGTTTGTTGAGATTTGTAGATCAATTGCGAGAATTGTCTGGCGGAAAACCAACAGGTTTCAAACTTTGTATCGGCGACACCACAGAGTTTGAAGATATTTGCGAACAAATGAATATTTTAAAAATCTATCCTGATTTCATCACCGTAGATGGCGCAGAAGGTGGAACTGGTGCGGCACCACCAGAGTTTTCGGACGGTGTTGGGATGCCTTTGGAACCAGCATTGATTTTTGTGAATAGAACTTTGATCAATTATGAAGTACGAGACAAATTAAGAATCATTGCTAGTGGAAAAGTTTTGACTTCCCTGGATATTTTGAGAGCCGTTGCGATGGGCGCTGACCTTTGCAATAATGCCAGAGGTTTTATGTTTTCTTTGGGTTGCATCCAAGCATTGAGGTGTAACACGAATACTTGCCCAACCGGCGTTGCAACGCAAGATAAAATGCTAATCAAAGGTCTTGATACCAATGATAAAACCGAACGTGTTTACCAGTTCCACAGAAATACTTTGCACACTTGCAACGAGCTGATCGCGGCCGCAGGACGAGAAACTTATGACCAAGTAGATGCATCTATGTTTATGCGAGGTGATGAGTTTGAACATTTGTCTGATACTTATTTCCCAGACATTTTAGGGAATGTGAGGAGAAAGTAATTTCTATTTTGACATTAAAATCAAAGACCTATTCAGATTTGAATAGGTCTTTTTAGAAAATTCATTTTCCATTTCGTTAAGAAATGAAAGCTCTTATGGCTATTGAATACTTCAAAATTAAAATTTCTTCAATTTACCTGCAAAAATTAGGGGTGGACATGGGGTGGACAAATTATTATACAAATAAAGATACGTGAAAATCAAATGGTTGATTAATCTAATC
>JAGNPP010000232.1 GCA_017989575.1 Chryseobacterium sp. | reverse complement strand
AAAACGACTGGAGCGAATTGCAGAAATTGCAAAATCCCGATGGTGGATTTAGTTGGTACGCTGGTTATCCGAGTTCATATTACAACTCGTTGTATATCTTAAAAAACCTAGGAAGAATCAATGATTGGCTGAAAGAAAATGTGGCGGATTATCAAAGTTCTGAACAAAAAGAAATGGTGAAAAAACTGGTTTCTTATGTTGATAATGAAGTGAACAAATATTGGAAAACGGATAAAGACAATGTTTGGAACAACTTCGTCATCGATTATCTCGACACCCGGAATTATTGGGAAAAAGAATATCCTTTAAAAAATAAAGGTGCGACACTAAAATCTTTGGTAACAACAAAAGCGAAAACAGCAAAAATTACTGATTTCACTTTCTTTGGATTGCATCGTTCGGCTTTGTTGTTCAATAATTATGGACTGAAAGATGTTTCGAAAAAATTGATGACTTATCTTAAAGAAACTTCCACAGATACGGAAACGCAAGGCGTTTATTGGAAACAGAATCTGAACGATTGGGGTTGGTATTCTTCCAAAACTGTGAATCACGCCGGTGCTTTGGAAGCGTTTAATAAATTGACTCCGACTGATGAAACTTTCATTGAGGAAATGAAAATCTGGCTTGTGACCCAAAAAGAAGTGAATTCTTGGGGAAGTTCGCGTGGAACTGCGGAAGTGATTTTCACGATTTTAAATTCAGGGAAATCCTGGACTTCTGCGGAATCTGACAAAGCTGAAATTACTTGGGGCGGAAAAGCTTTGAATCCTCAAACGCAAGCAACGGGTTATGTGAAACAGGCGGTTACCTCTGATAATTTGGATAAAAATCTAGCAACGGTTTCCATTAAAAAAGACAGTCCGGGAATTGTGCAAGGTGGCTTGTTCTGGCAATATTATGAGGATTTGGATAAAATAAAATCTTCGGAAAGTTATATTTCCATCACCAAAGAATTGTACAAAAAAATCAAGACCGAAAACGGCGAAGAATTAATAAAAATTAATGAAAATTCTCCTTTGAAGGTTGGCGATAAAGTGACGGTAAGAATGATTCTGAACACCGACAGAAATATGGAATTCATTCACCTGAAAGATATGAGAGCGGCAGGTTTTGAACCTTTGGATGTCATTTCCGGTTATGAATGGAAAAATAATCTAGGATACTATCAATCCACAAAAGATGCTTCCACGAACTTCTACATCGAATATATGCCGAAAGGAAAATATGTTTTCGAATATGATTATGTTGCGAATGCAAGTGGAAAATTCTCCAATGGCATTACAACTTTGCAGAATTATTACGCACCACAAATGAATGCGCATACGCAGGGAACAAAAGTTGAAATATCGGAATAAAATTAATTTTAAAATGTTAAAATGACAACCAAATGCAAATATTTGGTTGTTTTTTTTTACTTTTAACGACTGATTTTTATTCTTATGGATAACAATTTGATGATTTGATATTTATTTTGTAAAAATTTACGATTAATGTAATAATGAAATCATTGTGAAATTTGGTGGAAAAGAAAATTGAAAATAGTATAAATTAATTATGGTAAAACAATTATTAACGGCTACTGGCATTATGGCTTCTATGATGCTAAGCGCTCAAAAAAACTTTTGGAGTCAGGTCCAAAATGTAAACACATTTGGAAAAAAAGCTCTGAAAGAAAGAACAACGACACCTACAGATTACAAACTTTATAATCTGAATGTGCAAGGATTAAAAGCTGAATTAGCAAAAGCACCAAGCAGAGAATCGCAGGATGAAAGCCTTGTATTGAAATTCCCTACTGCGGATGGTAAATTGGTGGATTACATTGTGAAAGATGCGCCAACACTGTCTAAAGAATTAGCAGCGAAATATCCAGGAATCAATTCTTATGTAGGCTACCAAAAAGGAAATTCTGGAAATACAATTAGATTCAGTACTTCTCCTTTTGATGGGATCAATATAATGTACTTTGATAATTCGGAAGTGAGTTATCTGGATACTTATACAAATGACGCTTCTACTTTTATTGTTTATAAAAGAGAAAATTTACCTGCGCATCCTGAAAAATTCAATTGCGGATACCAAGGTGATGATATTCCAACTTCTGTTGCTCACTCAGAGATTGCATCTAAGGCGCCCATTGTAAGAGATGGTTCACTTAGAACTTACAGATTAGCATTGGCTTGTACTATAGAATATGCAAAGTTCCACACTGACAGAGCCAATCTAAACGAAACTCATACTGAACAAGAGAAAAAAGCGGCAGTTTTAGCAGCCATGAACGCTTCAATGACAAGAGTAAATGGTGTGTATGAAAAGTCGCTATCTGTTACAATGGTTATCGTTCCAGATAATGACAAGGTTATCTTCATTACAAGTGATAATTTTAACAATGAGAATCCTGCCCCAACATATCCAATTCTAAATCAAAATCAAACTGTATGTGATAATTTGATCGGAACTGCTAATTATGACATCGGACACGTTTTCAGTACGGCATCAGGTGGTGTTGCACAATTACGGTCTCCTTGCTTGGCAGGATTTAAAGCTAGAGGTACAACTGGAACAAATTCTCCTATCAATGATCCTTTTAATATTGATTATGTTGCACACGAAATTGGCCACCAATTTGGCGGAAACCATACCTTTAGAAGCTGTGGTGGAAATGAAAACAACGGTACAGCTGTAGAGCCGGGAAGTGGTAGCACAATAATGGCTTATGCTGGTATTTGTCCCAACAATGTTCAAAATAGAAGTGATGCTTATTTTCATTCTGTTAGCATAAACGAAATGTACAATTTCATCAGCGGTGCTTCTGATTGTTCTGTTAAAACACCTAACAACAATTCTGTACCAACTGCTGATGCAGGTTCTGACTATACAATTCCTTTTGGAACTGCTTTTGTACTTACGGGTACTGGTACAGATCCAGATGGTGACAGCCTTACTTATCTTTGGGAGCAAACTGATACAACTAATAATGTACAACCTCCTGTAGCGACTGCAACAGCAGGTCCTGTTTTTAGATCTTATTTTCCGACAGTTACTCCAGAAAGATATTTCCCAAGATTGCTTGCAATTGTCGCAAATAATTTAGCTCCTAGATGGGAAGTAATTCCAAATGTAGCTAGAGTATTGAACTTCTCATTATTGGTAAATGACAATAAAGCAACAGGAAACCAGTCTGCAAGAGATATGATGAGAGTAACTGTTGCTAACACTGGACCTTTCAAAGCTACATCTCATACAGCTAACGTAGAATACAATGGTGGAGAAGCTACAACCATCACTTGGGATGTTGCCGGGACAAATGCTGCTCCTATCAACACAGCCAATGTTCAGATTTTATTATCTGCAGATGGAGGACTTACCTTCCCAACTGTTTTGGGAGAGTTTCCTAACAATGGATCTGCAAGTGTAGTTCTTCCAAATGCAACCAACACTAATGCAAGGATTATGATCAAAGCGGTAAATAATATTTATTTAGCCGTCAATTCTTCTAGATTTAGCATCAAAGAAGTTCTTGCTGTAAACGAAGCTGCTTTCAACAAAGGTTTTGCAATCTATCCAAACCCTGCAAAAGGTGAAGTTAATATTTCTCTTAGCAAAGCGGCAAAAGATGCAACTTATCAGATTTTGGATCTTTCCGGGAAATTAATTTCTACAGGATCGCTTCCAAATGAGAAAACGCAAGTGAACATCTCTAGCTTGAAAACTGGAACTTACAGAATTGTAATCTCAAACAACGGAGAAACAACCAGTAAAAATCTTATTGTTAAATAATTAATTCAACAATAAAATTGATAAAAAAGACCAACTGAATAGTTGGTCTTTTTATTTTTGAATAATTTCTGATTTTAAAATCCGTACTGCAAACCTACCTGTAAAGTATTGTTTCGAAGCTGTTTATCATCATTGCTCCAAGTGGTAGATCCAGATTTCTTGATGTCTGTAAAACCAACAACATATCTTGCGCCAATGGTCATATTATTAAATCTAAAACCCAATCCTACGCCTCCACTTAAATCAAAACTGTTGTAGTTGGAATTGTTTCTGTATTTTTTTATCGTAACAACATCGTCCGTTTTATTACGATCACTATTACCTACCAGAAATGAAAATTGTGGACCAGCTTCTACAAACAATTTTGGAATAGGCTCAAACTGAAACATAATAGGAACCGACAAATAATCCAATCCCAAAGTATGCGATGCTTTCCCATTCTCATATTTCACACCAACGCTGTTGTAAAGAATCTCTGGCTGAATGCTAAAAACACTATTGACTGGTGCATGCATATATAAACCAGCGTAATATCCAATTCGAGCATTGGTATCGTCCCAAGCTTTTTCTTTGCTGATAGTCGCAACATTCACGCCTCCTTTCACTCCAAATGACTGTGCATATCCCTGGGAAATTGCCATAACGCCCATT
>JAGNPP010000039.1 GCA_017989575.1 Chryseobacterium sp. | reverse complement strand
AAACTTCATGACCAACCTTGTAGCAGGAATAATTGCTTATAATTTTCTTCCCAAAAAACCTTCATTAAAATATGAAACCGTGAAATCTAATCAGTTAGCGCTGTTTTTTTAATCGAACTCAGGTTAGAATGAAAAAAAATAATTTTTTGATGTAATGAAACAGAGTTTTCAATTGTCTTGCTTATATAAAATCAAACTATAAAAAATTATACTTATGAAAATAAAACTTTTATCTCTAATTTTATTAGCCTCTGTAGGTAATTTCTCTTGCATCCAAAGCAAAGGAAGCGATGGCACAAATGGCTCGGACATTATGTTTTCTCATCTTTTGTCGGATTCTGGAAAAGGCGATGTGATTGATAAATCCTACTCTGTTGATTTTGATGAATTGCAGATTTCAACTTCTTTGAAAGCCGAAGTTTATAAATCTAATGAAGAAAAAATCGTGGTTTATGCTCCTTCTGACTTGATGCAATATGTGGTTGTGAAACAAGAAGGAAGAAAAGTGCACGTGAAAATCCAATCGGAAAGAAAACTGAGCATATCGACTGATAGAATTAAAATTAAAGTTTATGCCAGGGATTTTGATAGATTGGTAGCCAGCTCCAGCGGAAGTATTTTGTTGAAAGATGATTTCAAATTCTCTGATTTGGACGTGAAAGTTTCAAGTTCTGGGAATATCAAAGGAAACATCAGCGGAAACAATGTCAACATCCAAGCTTCTAGCAGTGGCGATTACAACGGAGATGTGATTGCAAAAAGTCTTAATCTTCAAACGTCATCTTCTGGTGGAATCAACATCAAAGGAAAAGCGGAAAGTGTGAGCGCACAGGCATCATCTTCTGGTGACATCAAAGCGGAAAATCTTACCTCAGAAAGTGCAGTTCTCACCACTTCTTCTTCAGCAGATATTACGATTGGTGTTCGTACAAGTCTTACGGCTAGTGCATCTTCCAGCGGTGACATCAATGTCATCAAAAGAGGTGATCTTAATAAGGTGACCAAAAACGAAAGCAGTTCCGGATCTGTCAATATCCGATAAATCATATTATTTTCTCACAAAAAAAAGAGATTCCGAATTTTCGGAATCTCTTTTTTATATTTTGATTATCAGCCTCTTAGTTGAATTTGATAATGCTTTCCATTTTAGCAGTTTCTTCGTTTACCAACTCGTCATCTACCAAGATTTTTCCAGAATGCTCATCAATAATGATCTTTTTTCTTTGAGCAATTTCCATTTGCTTCTGTGGTGGAATTGTGAAAAATGAACCTTTTGGTGCTCCTCTTTCCAAACCTACAACCGCAAGTCCTGTAGAAGAACCTTGACGGATTCTTTGGTAAGAAACCAACAATCTGTTATCGATTTTCTCAGCAAATTCTTTAGATTTTTCTAATAGATAATCTTCCTCTTTTTGCGTTTCAGAAACCAAGTTTTCCAATTCGTTTTTCTTGTGAGAAAGATGGTTTTTCAACTCATCGATTTTAGAAGTAAGATCTGCCAAAGTTTCTTTTTTGTGATCTATTTTTCCACCAAATTCTTTGATTCTCTTTTCTGCCAATTGGATTTCTAATTCCTGGTACTCTACTTCTTTTGATAAAGCTTCGAATTCTTTGTTATTTCTAACATTGTCTTGCTGAGTTTTATATTTATCAATAAGAGTTTGAGCTTGTTTCATCAAGTCTTTTTTGCTGTTGATTTCAGCATTTTGCTCAGCAATTTCAGATTCGAATTTTTGGGCTCTTTTTTCAAGACCTTCAATTTCTATCTCAAGATCTTCTACTTCAATTGGCAATTCGCCTCTTGTATTGCGGATCTCATCCAGACGGGAATCGATGATTTGCAAATCGTAAAGAGCTCTTAATTTTTCTTCAACAGAAATTTCGTTTACTTTAGCCATATCTATATAAAATAATTAACAGGATTTGTTTTTATTGTCGTTTTAGCGATTGCAAATGTAGTGAATTTTTCGGACAAAATTTCAAATAATTGTTGAGTTACAAATTGCTCTGACTCAAAATGTCCGATATCACAAATCAGCATTTTCTCTTCTGCCGAAAAGAAATCGTGATATTTCACATCGCCAGTGAGATAAGCATCACATTTTGCAGAAATTGCAGACTTGATTCCGCTTGCTCCACTTCCTCCCAAAACGCCAACTTTTTTGATTTTTTTCTTGGTTAATGAATTGTGTCTGATGGCATTAAGGTTAAATTTTTCTTTCACGAATTTCAAAAAATCCAATTCATCCATTTCTGTTTCCAGATCTCCAAATCGTCCCAAACCGGTGTATTGATTTTCATTTTCGAGAGAAATCAATTGATAAGCGACTTCTTCGTAAGGATGATTTTGTTTCATTGCGAAGAGAATTTGATGTTTTTTATAATCTTCAAAAATCACAGAAAGTAAAACCTCATTCGCATTTTCTCTTTCATTTTGAGTTCCAGTCACCGGATTCGAACCTTCCAACGGGCGAAAAGTTCCGTTTCCAGCAATCGAAAAACTGCATTCGTCATAGAAACCAATATTTCCTGCGCCAGCTTCAAATAAAGAATTTTTTAAATTCTCAGCAGAATCAACCGGAACATAAACTTCCAATTTTTTTAACTGATTTTGTTTCGGCATTAATATTTTTTGATTTGTCAATCCAAGAACTTCACAGATTTTATAATTAACACCAAAATAATCATTGTCAAAAGCCGTATGGATCGCATAAATCGCAATTTTATTTTCCAAAGCTTTTAGAACTGCTCTTTCAACATAATTTTTTCCAGTAATGGATTTTAATCCATAAAAAATAATTGGATGGAAGCAAAGAATCATATTAAAATTCTTTTCAATCGCTTCATCAATAACGGATTCCAAAGCATCGTGAGCAATCAGAACTCCCGAAATTTCTCTTTCTGGATTTCCACAAAGCAAACAAACATTGTCAAAATCTTCCGCTTGTCTTGCCGGAATTATCTTCTCAAATTCTTTTATAAACTCTTTGATTATCATTAATTTAAATTTTATCTAACAAACAATCGGTCATCAAAAGTAAACTTTTCCACTTTCTTGATTTGAACTTTGTTAAAATTAATATTTCGTGGATTTATTATGTAATTGAATTCCCCTTGAACCGCTGCGGATGGAACTTTCATCGCTAGGAATTTATTTTCTTTTAGAAATTTGTCGCCCATCTTTTGGGTTGCGTCGAGATGAGGAAAAGTATTCCAGTCTTTTGGAAATCTTTTCGGTTCAAAAACTTCAATATCAGGAATTTCAATGTGAACCAATCGGTAATCTTTCGGAATAATCCCAAGTGGAATGTGAACAGCGATTTCGGTGACGCAAAGCGCAATAGACTGCCCTGTGTACAAAGCTGCATTGCCCTTGCTATTCCATCTTCCGCCGGCTATTTCTGCGCCTTTCCCAGAAAGATCGTTGGCATAGATTTCTTTTGATAATCTAAAAACTATCATTAATGCTACGCTAAAATCCCGTGTTCCAATCTTGTAAGCTCATCCATCAAAAGTGAGATTCCGAAGTTACTTCCAATCAAGTCTTGTGGCTTTGTCTTTCCCAAAGCGAGATTCTCTGCCTGCAACCAAACCAAAAAATACTCTGATGAACCAAAAACCTCCTCACCTCTTTTGTAAAGCATTTCTATTTGCAGTATCTTCTCAGATTGCAATGTATCAAAGGTTTTTTCTTCTTTTTGATAACGGGATAATGTCTTCCCTGAGATATGAAGAAAACCAGCCCATTCTTGAAAACTAAATGGAAATTTTTTCACAATATTATCGAAGAGTTTGAAAGAAATCCCTCGTTCTGCGATTTCTATCATTCTGAAAATACCGCCATCGTCAAAATTCTGATAGCCATAGGTAGCGATTGGTTCAGATACGGAGTGTGCGCTATCTGTTGTTTTGTATTTTTTCATCTTTTTTATTTTACCTACTACAAATATAAGACTTTTGTCTGTATAAAAAAGACTTTTGTCTATTTTTTATTTTATTTTTTGTGATTTAATTTTTATTACCTTCATTTTTTATTTTAAAGTTATGAAAATTAAGCCTGAGTTTGATTTGATTCCGGAAGATGGTTGGAGAAAAAAGATTTACGAAGTTGTTTATTTGTCCAATACCAAAGCAGGGAAAACCTTTGATATTTTTTTGCTGGCACTTATTTTAATAAGTACAGTTTTGCTAATGGTGGAGACTATTCCCATCATAAATTTAAAATACCGGACAGAGTTTTACTATGCGGAATTTTTCATCACTTTGATTTTTACCATAGAATATATATTGCGAATCATTTGCGTAAAAGACAGGGAAGAATATATTTTCAGTCCTTTGGGAGTGATAGATTTCTTGTCGATAATTCCATTTTATATCAGTTTATTTTTTCCAGTTTGGCATTTTGTGGCGATTATCAGGATGTTGAGAATGTTGCGGATATTCAGGATTTTTAATTTGGCAGATTACATGCACGATGGAAGATTTATCGTTTCAGCTCTAAAGCACAGCTCAAGAAAAATCTATATTTTCCTTCTGTTTATGGTGGTTTTCATCGTGCTCATTGGCTCGTTGATGTATGTTGTTGAAGGTGGTAAAAATGGATTTAGCAGTATTCCGCAAAGTGTTTATTGGGCAGTTGTCACGATTACAACGGTTGGTTATGGCGATATTTCTCCCGCGACACCTTTGGGTAAAATGTTATCAATTATTGTAATGCTTTGTGGCTATAGTATTATTGCAGTTCCAACTGGAATTGTGACTTCGGAGTTCCGAAAGCAAAAGAAAAACAACTTCAATTGCAAAAGATGTGGCAATGACGACAACGACGAGAATGCGCGTTTCTGTAAAATTTGTGGAGAAAAAATAATTTAAAAATAATTAATATAACTTGTTGAATAATTAAAAATAAACATTTAAATTTGAGGAATATTAAATAAATATCAAATACAATTAAGATAATAATTTAAATTCCTTACTATGAAAAAACTCTATTTCATACCTTGGATCATTCTGATTAATTGTTTAACTGGTTGTTCCTCGAGCGCCTCACTTTCAGATTACAACACTTCTGAAGTACTAAATGTAAAACACCACACCTATAAAACCGTAAATTTTCCAACTTCCGATGGGCTTAAGGTTTATGCAGATTACTACTCTAGCCACAACAAACGTGGTCCGCTTATTATATTATACCATCAGGCAGGTTTTAGCCGAGGTGAATTTCGTCACATTGCTCCTAGACTTGTAGAATTGGGATTCAATGTGCTTGCGGTAGATCTTCGTTCTGGAGATATCTTGAATCAAGTAACTAATCTTACTAAAAAAGAAGCTTTAAAACTAGGCATGTCGACAGCTTTCCAAGATGTAATTCCTGATTTGGAAGCGTCTTTCAATTATGCTAAAAATGAAATCAAATCGAGAAAAATAATCTACTGGGGAAGTTCCTACTCGGCTTCTTTAGGATTTTATATGGCTGCAAAATATCCCAAGGATTACAAAGCGCTCATCGCCTATTCGCCAGGAGAATATTTCAAAATCGAAAATAAAAACATTGCAGAATACGCTAAAGATGTAAAAATCCCAGTCTTCACATCCTCTGCAAGAAACGAAGAAGCGCAATGGAAATCAATTTATAATTCAGTTCCTGCTAAAAAAGAATTTTATCTTCCATCCAAAACCAAAGGTCATCACGGAACAATGGCGTTGTCTGCTTTCCACGATGATGCGGAAGAAAACTGGCAAGCAATTATCCCTTTTTTGAAAACATTAAGGTAAATTCTTCTTCGTTTTCTGAAAACGAACGTTTGGCCTCGTCGTATCCTATTTCAAAAATCTCGACCAATCGCTGAGGATTTCTTTCGAATATGCCGTATTTGGATAATTTTTTGGATGTTATAAACCAGTCGCAATACGCAAATTTATAAATCTCAGTCCGGTGTGATGCCAACTCGTAAGCTCGTGTGGTGACAGCTTTGATGGTTTTAAGATCTTTCGCTTCCACATCTTGAGGTGGCGTGACATAAACGCCAATTATTTTTTCGCATTCATTATTGATAACATCGGCTGGAAAATTATTCAAAACACCGCCATCGCTGTACATTTCTCCATCAATAAAATAGGGCGTGGAAATCCCTGGAATACAAGACGAAGCAATTATCGCATCAACTATCTTGTAATGTTTTTCGAAAACTTTTTGTTGTCCAGTAATCAATTCTGTAGCAACAATTCTAACATCTTTATCCAAATCCCCCAAAGTCATACCTTCAAAAATTGGATTAAGGTAAGTTGTGAAAATCGCAGATGAAACAAATCCAGGTTGATTAAAAGTAAAGTGCTTCCAATGAAAAAAATAGATAGACTGGAAAAAATCCAAAATCTCTTCCGGCGTTTTTCCGACAGCATACAACGAGCCAACGATAGAACCTGCGCTACAACAAGACAAAATATCAGGCTCGATATTCTTTTCCATCAGAAATTTCAAAACGCCTGCGTGGGCCAACCCACGAGTTCCACCACCAGACAATACCAATCCAATCTTCGAATTTTCCATTAAGTAAAATTAAAAAAACCGCAGAAGAATCTGCGGTTTTTATATATGAATATTATGTTATTCTTATTAAATGTGAATCACCTCACCATAAGCAGCGGCAACAGCTTCCATCACGGCTTCAGAGATGGTTGGGTGCGGGTGAATTGCTTTTAGAACTTCGTGTCCTGTCGTTTCTAGTTTTCTCGCAACAACAGCTTCAGCAATCATATCGGTAACACCGTCACCAACCATATGACAACCAAGCCACTCACCATATTTAGCATCGAAAATCACTTTGATAAATCCATCAACATCGCCGTTAGCCGTAGCTTTTCCAGACGCTGAGAATGGAAATTTACCAACTTTGATTTCGTAACCTTTTTCTTTCGCTTGTTTTTCAGTCAAACCAACAGAAGCGATTTCTGGATGACAATAAGTACAACCAGGAATGTTTCCATAATCAATTGCTTCTACGTGAAGACCTTTGATTTTCTCAACACAAGTGATTCCCTCTGCAGAAGCCACGTGAGCCAAAGCCTGAGTCGGGATAATGTCACCAATGGCGTAATATCCTGGAACCGAAGTTTCGTACCATTCGTTAACCAAAACTTTTCCTTTCTCAGTTTTGATTCCAACTGCTTCAAGTCCGATTCCTTCAACATTTGAAGCAATTCCGACAGCGGAAAGTAAGATATCAGCTTCCAAAGTAATGTTGCCAGTGGCTGTTTTCACGCTAGCTTTTACGCCGTTTCCTGAAGTGTCCACAGATTCCACAGAAGCGTTGGTCATAATTTCAATCCCAGATTTTTTAAGAGATTTCTCAACGTGTTTTGAAACGTCTTCGTCCTCCAAAGGAACGATGTTTGGCAAGAATTCTACAACGGTCACCTTGGTTCCCATTGCGTTATAAAAATCAGCAAACTCAATTCCGATAGCGCCAGAACCTACAACAATCATAGATTTTGGTTGCTCAGGAAGAGACAATGCTTGTCTGTATCCGATTACTTTTTTACCATCTTGAGGAAGGTTTGGCAATTCTCTGGAACGTGCGCCAGTTGCGATAATGATGTTGGTTCCGGAATATTCAGTTGATTTTCCTTCAGCATCTACAACAGTCACTTTTTTACCAGCTTTTACAGTGGCAGTTCCCATAATGACATCGATTTTGTTTTTCTTCATCAAGAAAGAAATTCCACCGCTCATTTTAGAAGCCACGCCTCTACTTCTTTTGATTACTTTTGTAAAGTCAAATCCTGGATTTTCCACTTTGTTAAGACCATAGTCTTCTGCGTGCTTCAGGTAATTGAAAACGTGAGCAGATTTCAACAACGCTTTAGTCGGGATACAGCCCCAGTTAAGGCAGATTCCGCCAAGATTTTCTTTTTCGATGATGGCTGTTTTGAAACCCAATTGAGCAGCTCTGATTGCAGTCACATAACCGCCAGGTCCACTTCCAATAACAATAATATCGTAGTTCATTGTGATTAAAAAATTTTAGCGAATTTACGGAAAATTATTGAAAGCATAGTATGACAAAAAGCAACTCTTGGAGTTGCTTTTCAAAAATTTAATATTGAGAAGTTTACTTTATCTGCTTGTAGCTTTCAATCAGTCTGATAAACTCTGAACGGTAACCATCTTCGTCATTCGATTTTCCTTGTTTTGAAAGATTGATGATTTTATCGAGGTCTTTGTCTTTGATGAATTCTGATTGTCTTAAAACCAAACCAAACCAAACCACAGACGAAGCAAATTTAAAATCTTGCGAAGCGTTATTCAATTGATTTTTAGAATCTTTGATAGTCTGAATTAATACCCTACTTACATCTTCATCCGGATTTTTGTAACGGAATTTCACGGTTGCCAATTCGTCTCCAAATTCATTTTTAGAATCGTTTTTAGAATATTTCAAATCAACATCTTGCGGACTAAACTCTGATTCTGAACCAGTTGGAATGATTTCATAAATCGCTGTCACCGTATGGCCAATTCCCAATTCTCCAGCATCGATTTTATCATTTTTAAAATCTTCATTCTTTAATTTTCGATTTTCATAACCAATTAATCGATAGGATTTTACAAGCTTCGGATTAAACTCAATTTGAATCTTCACATCTTTCGCAATCGCATACATACTTCCGGCAAATTCCTTCCCAAGAAACTTATTGGATTCCTGCATATTATCGATGTAAGCGTAATTTCCGTTGCCTTTGTCAGCCAGCATTTCCAAACGATTGTCCTTGTAATTTCCCATTCCGAAACCAAGACAAGTGAGGTAAATTCCAGATTTTCTTTTCTCCTCAATCAACTTTTGAAGTTCAGAATTATCAGAAACTCCAACATTGAAATCGCCATCTGTTGCCAAAATCACACGGTTATTTCCTTTTTTGACCAAATTTTCCTGCGCCAATTTGTAAGCTAACTCAATTCCTTCACCTCCAGCTGTACTTCCGCCTGCATCAAGGTTTTCTAAAGCTTTCAGGATTTTCTCTTTGTTTTTTGCTGATGTTGGCTCCAAAACCACGCCTGCACTTCCTGCATAAGTGACGATTGCCACCTTATCTTCTGGTCGAAGCTTTTCCAACAAAATCTTGAATGAAGTTTTCAAAAGTGGCAATTTGTTTTGCGCATTCATCGAGCCTGAAACATCAATCAGAAAAACCAAATTAGAAGCCGGCAAAGTCTTTTCATCCATTATTTTTCCCTGCAAACCGATTTTCAAAAGCTTGTGTTTTGCGTTCCAAGGTGAATTATTGTATTCTGTATTAATTGAAAAAGGCTGACTACTTTTTGGCTGAGGATAATTGTATTTGAAATAATTAATCATTTCCTCGATTCTCACAGCATTTTTGTCCACTTTCTGTCCGTTGTTTATCATTCTTCGAACATTGGAATATGACGCATTATCCACATCAATTGAAAATGTCGAAAGTGGATTGGCTTTTGCGGATTCAAATTGATTTTCCTTCCATTCGTCGTAAGATTCTTGATTATTGATTGGCTTAATGATTTTCAAAGAATTAATTTCCTTTTCCGTCAAACCTTTTGTTTTAATCACAACTACTCCATTTTTCCCTCTGCTTCCGTAAAGTGAAGTTGCCGAAGCGTCTTTTAGAACTTTAATATCCTTTATTTTATCTGGGTCGATATTAGCCAAACTTGCTTTCTCATAAGGAATTCCATCAATCACATATAAAGGTTGATTGTTTGAAGTTAAAGAACCAATACCACGAATTGTTATATTATTTTGATTCTTAGCCTTTATCTCAGGGGCGAATGTGTGATAATCTTTAGAAGATATATATAGAGAATTTCCGGGCGCAACTGTCCCTGTTGTGATTTCTACACCTGGAACGGTTCCTTGTATTGCATTTAGAAAATTTGAATTATAACGATTCTCAATTTGGTTTGAAGATATTTGATTGATAGAACCTGTAATTTCTTTCTTTTTTGCTCTTCCATAACCAACAACCACAACACTTTCAATATCTTTCTGACTTTGCTGAGATGAAATATTATTTAACATTTCTTGCTCCATTCTGACTCTTTTTTCATCAACAATCGAATTTGACTCAGCTTTGATTTCATTAATCTCATACTGAACTGGCGGAGCAATTGCCTCAGCTATCGGAGAAAAACTGGGAGAAATCATTGACGGAGCAATATCAACGTTTGGCGCTTCTTGATAAGCTATAATATCTTTTGCCTCAACAGTTTTAAGTGGACTTTTCACCAAATTCTCTTCAAAAGTTTTATTGATTTCCTCAACTTTTTTCGGCGTTTCTATTTGAATCGGATTGATTGGTTTTCCGGAATCGTTTGATGCTATTTGAGGTTCTATTTTCGTGTCTTTATCATTCACAAAATACAATGCACCAAACGTCAAAGCCAATCCAGCAACCATTCCGTATGGCAACCAAAGTGGAATGGTTCTTTTCTTTTGTTCTTTTCTATCTAATTTTTCTTCAACGTTTTGCCACACTTTTTCGAAATTTGGGAAAGTTGATTTTTCTTCCGCCGATTTTCCGGCTTCGCTGAACATTTTATCGATATCTTGATTTTCCATTTTTTTAAACTTTAAGAATTAATTGTTTGAAGCTTCACCAGTTCCTGCAATTTTTTGCGGGCGAAATTCACCTGAGATTTGGACGTGCCTTCCGAAATAGAAAGCATTTGTGCAATCTCTTTGTGCGGATAACCTTCCATCGCAAACAGGTTGAAAATCGTGCGACAACCTTCCGGAAGGAAATTGAGAAGAGATAAAATCCCTCTTTCTTCGGAAACATTTTCAGGTTCAGCTTCTGCCAAATCCACAAAATGCTCTTCAATCGAAATCGAAAACGGTTGTTTCTTGCGAAGTTTTTGGAGACATTGATTCACCACAATTTTCTTGGCCCAAGCGTCGAAAACCTGAAGTTCTTTCAATTGCTCCAACTTTGTGAAAATGATGTAGAAAGCATCCGCCAGAACTTCTTCCGCATCTTCGTCGTTTTTCAGGTAACGCTTGCAGGTTGCGAAGAAGCGGCCTGCATATTCTTCATAAAGTTTCCGCTGTGCGTTGCGGTCTTTATTTTTGCATCTTATGTATAATTCGTGTTCCATATTCTGGCGTTTATAAGGAAAGATGCAATAGTTTAAAAAAGGTTGGAAATAATTTGAAAATTTATGAAAATTATTTGATTTTAAAATTGATTATTAAGAGATGATTCAGCAATTTCTTTTATCATTTTGTTTCTATCGAGTAGAAATCGCTTGAGATAATTTTTGAGATAGATTTGATTAAATATTTTTCCCAGAATTCCAAATGGTGATTCGAATTCGAAAATATCAATCATCAAAGTTTTTCCATCTTTTTCCTCAAAGATATGTTGGTGTTTCATCGATTTGAAAGTACCTTGAATCATTACATCGGTAAACATTTTCGGACTTTCCATTTCAATAATTTTTGTCTTAAGAGTTTGATAAAATCCCAAATGTTTGGCGCGCCAAGTTACAGTTTCTCCTAGTTCTATCAATCCGCTTGTCTTTCCGGCAATTGCTTTTTCGTTGGTTTTAGCGGTTGATTCTTGATGAAAATCAATATTTCGGGATAAATCAAAAATCGTCTGTATGTCAGCATTGATTGTGGTTTCCAGATGGATTTTAGGCATTGTTAAAAGTTTTTTTGAAGTTAAAGATTTAGAAAATCGGCTCGTGTTCTTTTATTATTTCTGAAAAGAAACGACATTATGATTTTAAATATTAGATTTTTCATAATTTTTAATGTTTTGTTTTATGTCGTATATGTAAATCATAGATAAAATCGGAGCATAAAAGAAAGCGCTATAAAGCATTAGATAAAATATTACTCCCATTTGATTTAAGATGCCTAAATCAATATTTTTCCCTTGTAAAAAAATAGAAAGCAGGAAAGTTATCCAGACAGGAATCAAAAGGAATCCATATATTTTGTAGAATTTTGATTTTTTGTAATTGAGAAATCGTCTTACAAGGAAACTTAAAATCTGAAATCCTCCAACGATATAATAAAAATAGAAAATCTGATTTACAAAATCTGTAGTTATGTACTCAAAAATCAAGTAGCTAATCATTCCAAAGAATATGACTATTTGAACATAAAAATCAATTTTAAAAAACGTTTTCATAGTATTGTAATTTTTATATTTTCAGTAATTTTTGAAACTTAGTTTGAAATAAAAAAGGAAGATGTATTCCTTTTAAATTCTTCGAAAAGCTCAGAATGACAATTATTTTAACAAGTTGGTAATCTTCCCAACCAGCCAATGGTCGTCACTTTTTATAGCTAAGTCCATTATATTATTGATTTTGTTGGTCACGTTTCCAAAATCGTCCATCAGTTTGATAAATTCCTTAGCTTCTGCAGAATCGTCATCTACATTTTTCAATTCTTCCAAGAATGCTACAACTGGTTCTATTTCGCGTTTTCTGCGTTCTTTTGTAATTTGTTTAAAGAGAAACCAGACATCTTTTTCAGCGATGAAATATTCCTTTCTGTCGCCTTTCACAAATTCTTTTTTCACAATTCCCCAATCCATCAAAGCTCGGAGATTCATATTGGCGTTGCCTCTCGAGATTTGCAAAAGCCCCATCACTTCATCTGTTGATAATGGTTTTCCTTCTGCCAAAAGCAAAGCATGAACCTGCGCCATTGTTCGGTTGATTCCCCAACTGGTGGCAAATGTTCCCCAAGTTTGGATGTATTTTTCTTTAGCATCATCAAGTTTCATATTGTAATTTATAGTACAAATATAATTAAAATTATTGAACTTTCAAAAATAAATGAAAATAAATGTTAGTCAATAATGATCATCTTATTTAAATGGGAAATTTGTTAAAATTAAAAGTATACTTTAATAACCCGTAGTGCATTATAAAAAAGGTTGCCTAAGTTACTAAAAATTAGTATATTGCATTGACTATCAATCAAATACAATTATGAGCAACCTTGAAGCAAGTTACAATTTAATTTTAAATAATTTAAGAGAAATTTCAGGAATTGAAGATTTTTATTTCAAGCCGATAAAACCGAAACTGTCTGACATAGAGTTGATTAGCCTAATAATTTTAGCAGAATTTAAGTCTATTGATTCTGAACATCAACTCTTTAGAGAGATAAAAGGTTTTGAGATTGGGCCAAATATTGAAAGAAGTGTTTACAACAGAAGGAAGCGAAAACTATTTCCCTTTA
>JAGNPP010000231.1 GCA_017989575.1 Chryseobacterium sp. | reverse complement strand
ATATCAAGTAGTCATTTAAAATAATTAAAGAAGAAAATCGCAGGTTTGTTAGACAATTGAGAGAACAGGAATATCATAATATTAGCCAAGAAATTGATAAAATTTGGGTTATATTGACTTTACAAGATAAAAATCAGATGCTAAACGAATTATATATTTTGGATAATAATTTTTATAGCTTTATAACTCACAAAAAGCATCTGTTTCAAATATTAAATAACGAAGATTTTAAAAAACTAAGTAATATTTTTACAGAAATTCACAAATTTGCAAGTGAAAATGAAATCACAGAGGTCAATTATATTCCACATATTAATAATTTGAGTAAAATAATTGAAGATTTTCATATTAAGATACAAACATTCATAATTGAAAACTGAATAATGATCAAGATTAAAAATATTGTATTAATTTTTAGCAAGAATTAACTATTTAGATTCATTAAAAATAAACTTTGTCACTCACCCTTTTTTACTTATTTTTACCTCATAATATTTAATCAAAAATGAGAAAACTAATATTCGGCGGAATCGTGGCTTTATGCGGATTTGTGACAGCTAATGCACAGTGTAAAACTGTCTCCACATTGACAGAAAATTTTGACAACTGGAAAGACATCAACAAATGTTGGTCTATCCAAAAAGGCGAAGCAATGCTCTATGCCAGCGAAAACAAAATCATCTTCTACTCGATGACCAATCCTAAGGAAAATATGTACTTGGTAACACCGAAAATCAAAGCTGGAAACTATACTTTAAGCTTAGACGTGACGGACAATGGCGGAGAAACAACCTTGGAAATCTTATCAATCCAAAACGCATCAAATCCTAAAACTTTTGCTACCATCGCAAAACCTGTGAAAATTGGAAAAGACAAAAAAGTCTTCAACATCTCATTGAAAAAAGACAGCAACTTAGGTCTGAAAGTGATGCTGAATGGCGTGCATCAAGCCGTTTATTTGGACAATCTTTCTTTGAAACCGAGAAAATAATGGTCTGAGACTTAAACTTATACCAACCCTTCAGAAAATCTCTGGAGGGTTTTTATTTATTCCTAGGTTAATTCAGTCTTTTTTCATCAAATTTACGCCGAACAAATTAACAAAAGATAATTCTATGAAAAAGAAAAATATAGTCGTAATAGGTCTTGGCGGTGTTGGTGGATATTTCGGATTCAAAATCAATCAGTTTAATGAGAAAGAGAATCCGTTTCGTATTATCTTTGTTGCAAGAAGTAAAACCTATGACGTGGTATCGGAAAATGGTCTTACACTACTCTCTCCAGAACATCCGGAAAATATCACGAAACCTGATGAAATCGTTCAAAGCATTTCCGAAATAGACAATGCTGACCTTGTTCTCATTTGTATCAAAGAATATGATTTGGAAAATGTTTGCGAACAATTGAAACAGGTCATCAGCACAAACACAATCCTGCTTCCTTTGATGAACGGCGTTGATATTTACGATAGAGTCAAGAAAATAATTCCCGGAAATACAATTTTGCCGGCTTGTGTTTATGTAGCATCTCACATCAAGGAGAAAGGAATTGTGGAACACAAAGGAAAACCTGGAAAATTGATATTTGGCAAAGACCCTTCATATGCTTCGGAAAATGTAGAGTGGATAATCAAATTAATGACAGACAGCGGAATCGACTTTGATTTTAAAGAGAATTCTTTTGCAGACATTTGGACCAAATTTATTTTTGTTGCCAGTTTCGGATTGGTGAGTGCAAAGTACAATTCTTCTATCGGAACAGTTTGTAATGATACTTTACAGAAACAAGAGGCCACAGCCATAATGAAAGAAGTAAAAGCCATCGCAGACAAAAAATCAATTGGTCTGCCAAGCGACATCATCGAAAAATCTTTTGAAAAAGCGTCCACATTTCCACCTGCAACGCCAACGTCTTTGCAACTGGATATCAATGTCAAACAACAAAACAACGAACTCGAATTGTTTGCTGGTGCCATTATCCATTACGGAAAAGAGCTGGGAATTGAAACGCCTTCAACTCAAAAAATACATCAGGAATTAACAGAGAAGATTCAGCAACTAAGTCTGTAGATATCGAAAACCTAATCAAAGCCTTTAGAAAATCTAGAGGTTTTTTAATTTCTGATTATAACATCTTTCCATTTATTTATAACAGATTGAATTCTATTTTGCTGAAATTTGTATCAATAATCATCAGAGCGAAGCGTACTCATCTTGGTGCCTTCAAAACATTGAATCTTTAAACTAAGACTTTGTACGCTTTGTATTTAAAATAAAAAAATGGAAAACCATAATCATCATAACCACGACAACCTTCACCCAAACCAAAGAATTTCACCAAGTTCCGTCTATTATTGTCCGATGGAATGCGAAGGCGAAAAACTATATTTCAAACAAGGCAGATGTCCCGTTTGCAATATGTTCCTCGTTCCGATTGAAGAGCGTGAAGACCAACGAAACAAGCCAAAAACCTATTCCAAAACCAATCTTCCTGAAAGTTTCAAAGATAAAATCGGCGAATACTTTTGTCCAATGTTTTGCGAAAGTGACAAAACCTACGAATCCGATTCCGGTTGCCCGGTTTGTCATATGCATTTGGAGGAAATCACAGAAGATTTGGTTGATGGTTCTCAGTTGATAGTTGATAGCAATAATAAAACAATCAACCATCAACAATCAACCATCAACGAAGGAAAATACTATTGTCCAATGTTTTGCGAAGGCGACAAGGTTTACGATTCCAATGTGGGCTGTCCGGTTTGCGGGATGGATTTGGTGATGATTCCGATAAAAGGCGAAAAACACGAAGACAAAACCTATCAAACTTTACAAAGAAAATTCTGGATTGCGCTAGGATTTTCTGTTCCAGTCTTCATTCTTTCGATGGGCGGAATGTTTATTGACTTTCCTTTTTCTCATCAGATGCAGGCGATTTTTGAATTGATTTTAACGATTCCAGTCCTGTTTTACGCAGGTTGGTTTGTGATGAAACGTGGTTGGATTTCCTTTAAAACCTGGAATCTCAATATGTTTTCTTTGATTGCGCTGGGTGTTTCTGTCGCATTTATTTTTAGTTTGATTGCTTTAATTTTCCCGGATATTCTTCCCCACGAATTGTCTCACAATGGGAAACTTCCGCTTTATTTTGAATCGGTTTGTGTGATTTTGACTTTGGTGATTATGGGACAAATGTTGGAAGCAAGAGCGCATCAAAAAACAGGAAAAGCCATCGAAGCATTGATGAATCTCTCGCCGGAAACAGCCAATTTAATCGAAAATGAAAATGAGAAAAAAGTATCGCTTTCTGAAATTAAAATCAATGATATTCTAAGAGTAAAACCAGGCGAAAAAATCCCTGTTGATGGAAAAATTATCGAAGGAAATTCCAACGTCGATGAATCAATGATTACAGGCGAACCAATTCCTGCTGAGAAAAAATCGGGCGACAAAGTGACCTCCGGAACCATCAACGGAAACGGAACTTTCCTGATGAAAACGGAAAAAGTCGGCGATGAAACCTTGCTTTCCAAAATCATCAAAATGGTCAACGACGCCAGCCGAAGCAAAGCACCAATACAGAAATTGGCGGATAAAGTTTCAAAGATATTTGTTCCAACTGTGATGGCGATTTCTGTTTTAACATTTGTTTCGTGGTACATTTTCGGTGGCGAAAATAAATTGACTTATGCTTTTGTAAATGCTGTCGCGGTTTTGATTGTCGCTTGTCCGTGTGCTTTGGGATTGGCAACACCAATGAGTTTGATGGTCGGAATCGGGAAAGGCGCGCAGAATGGAATATTGATAAAAAATGCAGAAGCTTTGGAAGAAATGCACAAAATCAATGTCCTAATTACCGATAAAACAGGAACTTTAACGGAAGGAAAACCAAGTCTGGATAACATCGAAACTTTGGAAAATTCAGACAAAAATGAAGTTCTGAAACTCTCAGCTTCACTTAATCAAAATTCTGAGCATCCGTTGTCGAATGCAGTTTTGAATGCGTATAAAAAATCCTTCGACTCCGCTCAGGATGGCAAATTTGAGAAAGTAGAAAGCTTCGAAAATATTTCTGGAAAAGGTGTGAAAGGAATCATTAATCAAGAGGAAATTCTGTTAGGAAACGAATCTTTGCTAAATCATTTTAACATCAATATTCCAGAAAGTCTGAAATTAAAAATAAATGAAAAACAAAACGAAGCGAAAACGATTTCTTACCTCGCTAAAGCTGGAAAAGTTCTTGGATTTTTAAGTTTTTCAGACAATATTAAACCAACTTCAAAACAAGCGATTGAACTTCTTCAAAATCAAAACATCGAAGTGATAATGATGACCGGCGACAACGAAAACACGGCAAAAGCAGTTGCAACCGAACTCGGAATCAAAAATTTCAAAGCCAATTGTCTTCCCGAAGATAAAATGAATGAAATCAAAAAACTTCAAAACGAAGGAAAAATCGTGGCAATGACAGGCGACGGAATCAATG
>JAGNPP010000230.1 GCA_017989575.1 Chryseobacterium sp. | reverse complement strand
CCGTAAAGTTGCGGTTTATTTTCAAAAGTTGCAATTCGGTCTGTGAGATAGGCGAGATTTCGTGGGTCGGCTTTCTTCTTTTTAACTTCAATTTCCAAAAGTTCGGCACATTTTTTCATAAAGTCAGGTTTCCCAATCGAATGTTGAATCACCAACCAAGCCGAATAAGCTGACTGATTACCGACTTTCTCAACCGTCGGAAATCCGATGATGTCGATGATTTCATTTAAAACTTCAGCATTTTGATTGTGAAGATTTTCCATTTCTTTGTTATAACCTTCGCCCAATTTTCCTTCTGAAATCAATTTTTCCCGAAGCTCTAAATCTGAATTTTGAAGTCCGATGATGATTTCGGGAATGTGTTTGTGGTTCATAGTTTGTGGGAATGATAATTAATGAAATCCTGAGTCATAATGCTGGACAAAATTAAATAAAAAATGACTGAGGTAGATACTTCAGCCAAATAACTTCAATCATAAAAATATTTTAAATGAGGCTTATTAAAAAATAAAACCTAGTTCTGTCTCGGCTTCCCAAATGGATTATAAGAAACTCCCACATTAAAATAAAAAGAAGGTTTCGCATTCGCTTCGAAAATAAAATCGTTGAAGGATTCTTGCTTTTCGAAAACTCTGGATGAAGGTGTTGCGCGCAATCCAGTTTTCAAAGTTCCTATGAAGTTTGCTCCTAATTTGTGCTCATACATTGCACCAGAATTGATTTCCAATTGTCGGAATTCGTAGCGTTTTCCCTCTGGATAGAGGTAGAAATTGGTTCCATCTAATTCGGTTCCCAATGAAAGTCTACCGTTTTGAAACAGATCTTTTCTCATCATTATTTTTCTTGGCAAAATGATATCAGCCACCCAGCCATTATTGAATTTGTGCTCGTAAGTAAAAATCGGGATTGCAGGAACTTGCGTACTAGGATCAATTATCAAAGCAAGACCAACAGTCATTTTGGTTTGTGCATTAGCCTTTAAAACTAAGCTTGCAGTCAGCATTCCGCGTAGTCTTTCAAAATGTTTTTCGCTTCCGTCCACCGAAGCCGTTGCCGAGTAAACTGCTATTTTGTTGAATAATTTTGAGAATCTCGTCAAACTCAACGATTCGGTGTGGTAATGGAAATTCTTTTCGTTGTAATTGGAGTTTGGAAATAGCGAAAGTTCATTTTCGGTTTCAGCGTGCGTAAATCTGTAATTGAGACTTGTGCTCAGCATCCATTTTCTGTTTTTGATGAAGTAGATATTGGCATTTGCCCGTACTTGCTGGAAATTTTTGATCTTGTTTTCCGGTAAATCCGCGCCGTGCAATTCGGGAGAGAATTTGTAAGGCGTTACTTGAGTGAATTCAAAATTAAGATCCCTGGTTTGTGGAAATTTATCTGTGACAAAAGCTACTACTTTTCTCGGAATGCTGTCTTTTTTTTGAGCGATGATATGATTTAAAGGAAATATAGCCAAAGGCACAAAAATGTATTTGAAGATTTTCATAGTTTATTTCAAGGAATGGATTGTGGATTGGAAAAAGTTGAAGGTGAAGATTCTGTTATAAAATAGCTCAATCCCGTTCTCAAAAAGGAAATCGATATGTTTGTTGTAATTGCCGATGTGATCTTCTTCCACAAACACAAACCAAAGTTCCTGAAGTTGAAATTGCCTTTTGAAAGCTTCGGACGCTAAAAGATCCAATGGGAAATTGTGCTTCAAATCATAAAACAAGATGCCTTTTTTCACGCCGTTATCCTCAATAATATTGATTGGATGGTTGATGTAATCTATGACCTTTAGGCTGTCGTGATAAGATTCTATGAAATGATGCAAATCTATCAGCTGGATCACCTTCTCTTCTTGTTGCGAAGGCGTGAGGTAGAAACACTCGAGATCTATGCGCTCTGTCAATTCTTGAAAAACTTTGAGTTCCATAATTTTGTTATTTTACAAGACAAAGGAATACAGAATTACCGCTGTGGATTTGTTTTTTATACAAACGGCTCATTAATTTATACCAAATGCCACGTTTCAAAAATTGGTATAATAAAATCCAGAGTTCGTATAATAAAATCTTGATTGTAAGCGTTATTAGTTATTTTTGATCTTTCAAGAAAATATGCTGAAATACCAAACAAAAGAGTTGCGAAAATATCTATTCATCGATCTTTTGATCAAGGATGAATACAAGTTTCTGAGACATATCATTTTTTTGATCTCGTTTTTTCTCTTCTTGTTTTTTGCGAGATTCTGGCGTTGGTATTCGGAGCCGTACAGCTATTTCATTTTGCTGTTTGTTTATTTTTCTCTGATTGGAATGGCATATTTCAACATTTATGTTTTGGTTCCGTACTTCTTTTTCAAAAAATATTATCTGTCATATCTTTCACTTTTGATATTGCTGGGCGTTGTTGGGCTGAATCTGATTGGTAATTGTTTTGATATTTTCTTTTCAGATTACAGGCTAAATCCCGAGGAGAACGAAGGCGGACTTTACGAAGGAACCTTGATGTGTATCTCAATCATTCTCATCAGCACAACTTTTAAACTATTGCAGAAGTGGACCAAGGATAATGAGCGAATCGTAGAACTCAGCAATCTGACGATGAATATGGAACTGAAGGAACTGCGAAATCAGATCAATCCACATTTTCTCTTCAATATGTTGAATAATGTGAAGGCTTTGATAAGGACAGATCCTGAAAAAGCGTCAACTGTTATTGTAAAATTATCAGAGTTTTTGCGCTATCAGTTATATGAAAATAATGAAGAAAAGACCTTGCTGACTTCCGAGATTGAGTTCTTATCAAATTTCATTAATCTTGAAAAAATTAGACGAGAGAATTTCTCAGTTGAAATCAAAACTGAGACTGATAAAAAGATCCTGAACACCATTTTTATTCCGCCAAATCTATTCACAACATTTGTTGAAAATGCGATAAAGCACAGTGTGGAAATCAATGATAATCCGTCTTATCTCAACATTAACATTGAAATTAAAGACAAAAATCTGTTGTTTGTCTGTACCAATTCCCGAAACCCGAATTATTCGATTTCAAATGCAAACTACGGCGGACTTGGACTCGCAAATATCAAAAGACGATTGGAACTTTTGTATCAGGACAGATTTGATTTGAAAATCCATTCCACCAATCAAGAATATATCGTAAACCTTAGCATTCCCATATGAATTGTATTATTTTAGACGACGAACCATTAGCCAGAGCAGAGATGCAATCGCTTATCCGGGAAGTTTCAAATCTGGAAATTTTGGGAGATTTTTCCAATGCTTTGACAGCTGTGGATTTTCTCAAAACCAATCAGGTAGACCTTATCTTTCTTGATATCCAAATGCCACTGATGACAGGTTTGGAATTTGCCGAATCACTTCCAAAGCAGAGTTTGATCATTTTCACGACAGCCTATTCCCAATACGCTTTGAAAAGTTATGAGCTGGATGCCATTGATTATTTACTGAAACCAATCGAAAAGCAAAGACTGGAAAAAGCTATTTATAAAGCCGAACTTTACAACCAGTTACTTTCTCAGGAAACTATCAAAAACACAGTGGAATCCAACACCAAGGATTTTCTTTTTATTAAGGCCGATAGGAGATTTTATAAATTAAATTTTGATGAGATTAAATTCATTGAAGGTTTGAAAGATTACGTCGTGATTCACACCAAAACCCAAAAGCTGATCACAGCAATGAATCTAAAAACCATTCACCAGAAGATTCCGGCAGATATATTTTTGCGCGTCAGCAAATCGTTTGTTATCAACCTCAATTTTATAGACTCTTTTGATAAGCATAATATTTACATCGATGAGTCCGAGATTCCTTTGGGAGAAGTTTACAAGTCTGATTTTTTCGAGGCATATTCCGGCGGTTCTTTGAATCTAGAAGGGTAAAATTATTTAGATTGATGCAAAACCAAATATTCCCAAGGTTCCATCGTGATGATAAAAGTTTCGGAAACGGTTTTTTCTTCGCTGGTAAATAGGTTGGTGTAAATTCCTTTGTCAAAAGACGTATCAAATTGAACCATTATTAATTCTTTGCTTAGATTGACAAAAGCTAAAACTTTGTCGCCATTTTTTTCTCGCACAAAGGAAATCACTTGGTCCATTCGGTCATTCATAATTCTCACCATTTCTCCGCCCCAATCGCCGTTCCAGAGTGCTTGGTTTTGATGTTTTAATGAAAATAGAGTGGTGTAGAGTTTTTCAAATTTGTGAGGTGTCCAGTCAATCGGGTCTTTTTCAAAAAACTCTAGCGAACGATCCAAACCGGCTTCCTGTCCGCTGTAAACCAACGGAATGCCGTCCATCAAAAAAGTGAAAACTGTCGTCGCTTCCAAGGCTTCGCCAAAATTATCGTACTGATTGCCTTCCCAAGAATTCTTGTCGTGATTGTCGATGAAGTTCATTCGGATTCCGGCTTTTGGGAAGATGGAAACGTGTTCTGCAATGTACGCTTCGGTAAGGGTTTTC
>JAGNPP010000229.1 GCA_017989575.1 Chryseobacterium sp. | reverse complement strand
GAAGTTGTACCAATGGTCGTATCGAAGATTTTAGAGCTTTTACAGAAATTGTAAAAGGAAGAAAAAAAGCAGACAATGTTACTGCTTGGTTAGTTCCGGGTTCTCACGTTGTTGAAGCACAAATCAAAGAAGAAGGTTTATTGGATATTCTTACTGAAGCTGGTTTTGTATTGCGTCAGCCAGGTTGTTCCGCTTGTTTGGCAATGAACGATGATAAAGTTCCTGCCGGAAAATATGCAGTAAGTACATCCAACAGAAACTTCGAAGGCCGTCAAGGTCCAGGTTCAAGAACTTTGTTAGCTTCGCCAATTATGGCAGCAGCTGCAGCAGTTACTGGAAAATTAACTGATCCTAGAGATTTATTTTAAAACAAACGCTTTTGTCACGTCGAGCGCAGTCGAGACACTCAATAGTTCTCGACTGCGCTCGAACTGACAACAAGTTAGAAATATACATTTTACAAAAAATATTAACGTTTACTATTTAAATCAGAAATCGTTAATTTAAAATCTAAAATTACAATGGCATACGATAAATTTAATATCCTAACGAGTAGTGCAGTGCCACTACCAATAGAAAACGTAGATACCGATCAAATCATCCCAGCTCGTTTCTTGAAAGCTACAAAACGTGAAGGCTTTGGAGACAACCTTTTCCGCGACTGGAGATACAACGGAGACAATACTCCAAAAGCAGACTTTGTATTAAACGACAAAACCTACAGCGGAAAAATTCTTGTTGGAGGAAAAAACTTCGGTTCAGGTTCTTCAAGAGAGCACGCAGCTTGGGCGGTTTATGATTACGGTTTTAGAGCTGTGGTTTCTTCTTTCTTTGCAGACATATTCAAAGGAAACTGTTTGAATATTGGTGTTTTGCCAGTACAAGTGAGTCCTGAATTTTCAGAAACTATTTTCAAAGCTATCGAAGCAGATCCAAACACACAATTGGAAATCAATTTGCCGGAACAAACCATTACTTTATTGGCTACCGGACAAAAAGAATCTTTCGATATCAACGGATACAAAAAGAACAATATGGTCAATGGTTTTGATGATATTGATTATTTGCAAAGTATGAAAGAGGAAATTGTAGGCTTTGCGGACAAATTGCCTTATTAAGAAATTAGTTTTTTGATAAAACTTAACCTCAAAGGTTTGAAAAAACCCTTTGAGGTTTAAATATAAAATTATGATTCTAGAATTAGCAACCCTTTTTGTAAAAATAGGAGAAGAAAAACAATTTGAAAAAGACTTTGAAATTGCGAGTCAATATATAAGTTCAATTCAAGGCTATTCTGGACATAGTTTACAAAAGTGCATCGAACAAGAAAACAAATACATTTTATTGGTTGATTGGGAGAAATTGGTAGATCACACCATAGGTTTTAGACAATCCCAACAATATTTAGAATGGAAAAATTTGCTTCATCATTATTATGATCCGTTTCCAATTGTGGAACATTTCGAGATGGTTTTGGAGAGTAAAAAACTATAAAAATGAAATCTACCTTATTAGAAATTCAACAGCGTTTTGATAATGATGTAGAACGTTTTTCAAATTTGGAAACAGGTCAAATAAGTACTGTTGATGCGACTTTAAGTTTAGAATTATTAACTCAAATTGCCGCTTCGGTTTGCCCGAATGCAAAATCAGTATTAGATTTGGGTTGTGGCGCAGGAAATTTTACGCTTAAATTACTCGATTTGATTCCAGATTTAGATTGCACATTGGTAGATTTAAGCTTGCCGATGTTGGACAAAGCTAAAGAACGTATTTCCAAAGTTTCAAAAGGGAAAATTTCAACAGTTCAAACTGATTTTTTGAATTTGCAATTGCCCGCCGAAACATTTGATATTGTGGTTACAGGAGCAGCGATGCACCATCTAAGAACTGATGAAGAATGGGAAACTGTTTTTACAAAAATATTTAAAAGCCTCAAAAAAGGAGGTTGCTTCTGGATTTCGGATTTGATTTTGCACGACAATCCTGCAATCAATCAATTGATGTGGAAACGATATGCTGATTATTTGGAAGGCATTGGCGGTAAAGCCTATCAAAAAAATGTATTTGCATACATCGACAAAGAAGATACACCGAGATCAGTGATGTATCAATTGGATTTAATGAAAAAAATAGGGTTTTCAACCGTAGATGTTTTGCATAAAAACAGCTGTTTCTCCGTATTTGGAGGAATAAAATAATAATAAATCAAGTATTACACTTTGCTTTAGCATCAAATTTAAAATGGAAAAAAGAAAAATTGAAATAATGGATACGACACTTCGCGATGGTGAACAAACCTCGGGAGTATCGTTTTCTGCAGCAGAAAAATTAACCATTGCCCAATTGTTGCTCGAAGAATTACATATAGATAGAATCGAAATTGCTTCGGCACGAGTGAGCGAAGGCGAGTTTCAGGCCGTAAAAGGCATCACGGCTTGGGCAAAAAGCAAAGGATATTGCGATAGAATCGAAGTTTTATCATTTGTCGATGGCGGAATTTCTATCGAATGGATGAAAAAAGCGGGGACGAAAGTTCAAAATTTATTGACCAAAGGTTCGATGAATCATTTGACGCATCAATTGAAAAAAACGCCGGAACAACATTTCACTGAAATTGCCGAAATTATTGCTTTGGCCAAAGAAAATGATATTGAAACCAATATTTATTTAGAAGACTGGAGCAATGGGATGCGCAATTCTCCCGAATATGTGTTTCAGTTTTTAGACTTTTTAGCCACTCAACCTGTCAAAAGGATATTATTGCCGGATACTTTAGGTGTGCTAATTCCGTCAAAAACTTTTGAATATATTTCGAAAATTACCGCTAAATATCCAAAAATTCATTTTGATTTTCACGCCCATAATGATTATGATTTAAGTGTTGCTAATGTCTTGGAAGCAGTAAAAGCAGGTATCAATGGCTTGCATGTTACCGTAAACGGAATGGGTGAACGAGCTGGAAATGCTCCAATAGAAAGTGTGGTTGCGGTATTAAACGACTTTATGCCCGAAGTGAAAATCAATGTAAAAGAATCCTCTTTGTACTCTGTGAGTAAATTGGTCGAGACTTTTACAGGTTATAGAATCCCAGCCAACAAACCTATTGTAGGTGACAATGTATTTACTCAAACAGCAGGAATTCACGCTGACGGAGACAATAAAAACAATTTATATTTTAATGATTTGCTTCCGGAGCGTTTTGGCAGAAAACGAAAATATGCCTTAGGAAAAACATCAGGAAAAGCTAATATCGAAAAAAATCTTCAGGAATTAGGATTACAACTCAATCAAGAAGATTTGAAATTGGTTACTCAAAGAATCATTGAGTTGGGCGACAAAAAAGAAACAGTTACCAAAGAAGATTTGCCCTATATTATTTCCGATGTTTTGGACAGTCAAACCTATGAAGACAAAATCGTCATTGAGTCTTATGTGTTAGTTCACTCTAAAGGAATGCGACCATCAACGACACTTTGTTTGAAAATTGACGGAGAAATCATCGAAGAAAATGCTCAGGGAGACGGGCAATTTGATGCTTTTATGAATGCTTTGACCAGAATATACAAAAGCAAAAAAATGACATTGCCAAAACTGATTGATTACGCCGTTCGAATTCCACCCGGAAGTAGTTCGGATGCGCTTTGCGAAACGATTATCACTTGGACTAATGGCAAAAAAGAATTCAAAACCAGAGGATTGGATTCAGATCAAACTGTTGCAGCAATCAAAGCAACTCAAAAAATGTTGAATATAGCAACAGCTTAAAATATAATTGCAATAACAAACAGAAAAAAGATTAATACCAATAAAGCAAAAAATATAAATAATGAAATTTAACATTGCCCTTTTAGCCGGAGACGGAATCGGACCAGAAGTAGTTAATGAAGCTGTAAAAGTTTCGAATGCTATTGCCAAAAAATTCAATCACGAAATCACTTGGACACCTGCATTGACAGGAGCTTGCGCCATAGACGCCGTTGGAGTTCCTTATCCTGACGAAACTCACGAAATCTGTATGAAAGCCGATGCGGTTCTTTTTGGCGCTATCGGACATCCAAAATACGACAATGACCCAAGCGCTCCTGTAAGACCAGAGCAAGGATTATTGTTGATGCGTAAAAAATTAGGTTTGTTTGCCAATGTACGTCCAACCTTTACCTTCCCATCTTTGATTGACAATTCTCCTTTAAAAAGAGAAAGGATTGAAGGAACGGATTTAGTTTTCTTAAGAGAATTAACCGGAGGAATTTATTTTGGTGAAAAAGGAAGAAAAGACGGTGGCGAAACGGCTTTCGACAACTGTGTTTATACCAGAGCCGAAGTACAACGTTTGGCTAAAAAAGGTTTCGAATTGGCCATGACACGTACTAAAAAACTATGTTGTGTAGATAAAGCTAATGTAATGGAAACTTCCCGATTGTGGAGAGAAACCGTACAGGCTATGGAAAAAGATTATCCTGAAGTAACGGTAAGTTATGAATTT
>JAGNPP010000228.1 GCA_017989575.1 Chryseobacterium sp. | reverse complement strand
CCAATAATGGAAGGTGTGAAAGTTAGAACAAGACCAGTTGTAATGACTGCGTTGATGGCTTCCATTGGACTTTTGCCGGCCGCGCTTTCCACAGGAATTGGTTCGGAATCTCAGAAACCGTTGGCGATTGTAATTATCGGTGGATTGATTACTGCAACGATTTTAACATTGCTGATTTTCCCAATTATCTTTTGGATTTTCAACAGGACAAAAAAAGAATTGATTAATTAATTTTAATGATGTCCTTCGAGAACCTCAGGATGACAACTTTAAGTTAAGCATTGTCAGTCTGAGGTTCTCGAAGACCTATAAAAACTAAGTTATAGTTGTTTTTTATCTCTAGTTTGCGTTCTCCCGGGTTTTTTCGGGAGAACGTTTTTTATTGGGATTATTCTTCAGTTCAATAATTTTGAAATGGTTAAAAAAAATAACAAATGTCTAAACTCTGCGAAGCGCACCCCGAGCTGAGTGGAGCTCTTTTTCTGTCATTGCGAGTGCAGAAAGGTTCTACTGATTGCTTCGCGTCGATCGCAATGACAGAAAAAAGCGGGAACGGAGCGCGGATAAGGGGCCAAAATATTTATCTTTGAAATAAAAATAAACGATGCGAAATTTTATAATCTTAATGTTGCTGTCAATCAACGTTTTCGCTTTTTCCCAAAAATTCTCAAAAGAAGAAAAAGAATTGATTCTCGCAGGCGACGTCAAAACCGCTTTGCCGATTTTCCAGACCGATAACGAAGCGCAACACCAAGTTTTGTTGGCAACATCAGAAGAAATCTCACCAAAAGATAAAAACCTTCCAATCCTGATCGAGCGGATGAAATTGGCGCTTGCAGGAACTGGCGGAGGCGTGGGAATTGCTGGGCCACAAGTGGGAATCAACAGGCGAGTGGTGCTGGTGCAACGATTTGACAAAGAAGGCGCACCCGTGGAATATTTCATCAATCCAAAGATTATTTGGCGTTCAGAACTCTTGAACAAAGGTCCAGAAGGCGACCTCTCCATCGAGGATTTTCGTGGCGATTTCTACAGAAGTTACAGCATCCGACTGGAATATTACGATTTGGACAACAAGAAACACGACGAAATGGTGGAAGGTTTCACAGCCGTGATTTTCCAGCACGAGATCGATCATCTTTCCGGAATTTTGATTTCCGATAAGTCCCAGAACGAGAAAGATTTGCAGTACAACGAGGTGAAAGTTTTCAAAAAATCCAAGTATTAATTTGACAGCAATTAGCCAAAAGCCATTTGCCAAAAGCTAATTAGGTCTGGTTTTTGAATATACGTTTTCAACCAAAAAATTTTAAACTATGAACTTCATTATCCGTTTGCTGATTACCGCAATCTCAGCATTTTTACTTAGCAAGATCCTTTCTGGCGTGCACTTCGATTCGTTCGGGACAACCATTATCTTCGCAATCGTTTTAGGAATTCTCAATATGTTTGTGAAGCCGATTTTATCCATCCTATCATTGCCAATCACGATTCTGACCTTAGGTCTGTTTTCGTTCGTCATCAACGCATTGATCATCCTTTTATCAGCTTATCTCATAGGAAATATGCAGGTAGATGGCTTCTGGTGGGCGCTTTTGTTCAGCATTTTGCTGTCGCTGGTCACCTCCGCATTCTCGACCGTTTTCGAAAGCAACGATTAAAAATAAAAAAGAGTTTCAGTCAATTGAAACTCTTTTTTTTATAGTATAATTTGGGCAATCCCTCGCCAACGCTGAGCCCACCGCTCGGGCCAGGCTATCCGTTACTATCTTTTTGTTTTCCCAAGCTTTTCCCGAGCAAAAAACAAAAAGGATATCCACTACTATCCCTATTGCAATGCCGAATGTCGATTATTGTTTTCAGCTTTGTTCACGTCAAATGTTATAATTTCCTTTTTCCATTTACCTTTTTTGGAAACCTTGTATCTTAATTCCATTGATAGCAATCCATTTTTCATCTGAACGTTACCAACCAGATTTTCAGCATATAGTTCATCTGAGTTTTTCATTGTTTTGTCGATCTTATCTTTTGGGATTTTTACGACATAGGATTTATTATCTCTTAAGTCGGTAAAAAAAAGATCATCATTCCTTTTGAATGTTATTACAAATGGCTGTTTTCCAGTTTTCTCAAGATAGACCAATGTTCCAAGATCTGATATTTTATTACCATTATTTTTATTATAAAGAATATACTCGTTTGGCTGACAGCAACCCGAAACAACACTGTTTTCAATTAAAAAAGAATTCCCCAATTCTGTCCAACTCTTATAACCTAATCGTCCGGTGAATTCCATTTCAGTTTTGTCTAGCTCAAATATTTTCTTTTTCAACGCACCATTTTGAAATGTGATCCAAGATGAGTTACAATCAAATTCCCAATATATCTTTGCGCCGTTTTGAAACGTTGTTGTCTTGCACGAAATCAGATCTTTAAGATCTGGCATTTGTGAACAACTACAAATTTGAGCAGAGATCAACGTTGAGAAACAAGATAATAATAGGATTGCGAAGGTTTTCATATAGTGGTAGCGATTAATTTTTCACACCTTCGATAAACGCTTTTCCTTTCGTTTCCCAATCTTCATTTTCCAACAAGATTTTCACAAAAGCCGTTCCGATGATTCCGCCTTGTGCTTTCTCCGTCACATTCTCAAAATCCGATTTATCCTTGATCCCGAATCCGATGAAAACTGGATTTGTCAATTTCAAAGAAGCTAATCTGTTTAGGTAATCTTCATTTTTCAAAACAGCATTTGCATTTCCTGTTGTCGAAGACGAACTCACGGCGTACAAAAATCCAGAACTCAAAGAATCCAAGTATTTAATGCGTTCTTCCGAAGTTTCCGGTGTCACGAGAAAAGTAAAATTCAAACTATATTTCTTAAGAATTTCGCCGTATTGATTTTCAAAAGCAATCGGAGGCAGATCAGGAATGATCAATCCCGAAACGCCAACTTCCGCACATTTCTGGCAAAAGTTCTCAAAACCAAATTGCAAAACCGGATTCAAATAACCCATCAAAATCTTTGGAATCGTCACAGAATCTTTGACTTCAGCCAATTGTTCGAACAGTTTTTTGATGCTCATTCCGTTTTTCAAAGCCAAAGAGTGCGCATCTTGGATCACAGGTCCATCCGCAACAGGATCGGAATACGGAATCCCGATTTCCATCATATCCGCTCCGGAATCTTGAATCAGTTTTGCAATTTTCCCTGTGTCTTCCAACTTTGGAACGCCCGCTGTGAAGTATATGTTTAGTTTTTTCATATGCTTGTAAAAAGTATAATGTACAAAGTACGATGTATTTTAATTTGATTAGAGAGGTCTTTGTACATATTACATTGTACTTTGTACTCGAAGATACGTTTCCATATCCTTATCTCCACGGCCACTTAGGCAGATTACAACCACATCCTCTTTCTCGAATTTCTTTTTGTCCAAAACAGCCAAAGCGTGCGCACTTTCCAATGCTGGAATGATGCCTTCGATCTTAGTTAATTCAAAAGCAGATTTCAAAGCTTCATCGTCATTGATGCTGAAAAACTCAGCGCGATTCTCTCTGAAAAGATTCGCGTGCATCGGTCCAATTCCCGGATAATCCAAACCTGCAGAAATCGAATGTGGCTCGATGACTTGGCCGTCTTCGGTTTGCATCACCAAACTCTGACTTCCGTGCAGAATTCCTAAAGTTCCAAGAAAAGTAGTCGCAGCGGATTTACCAGAATCAATACCTAAACCGCCAGCTTCAGCCGCAATGATCTTCACGTTTTCCTCATTCACATAATGGTAAAAAGTCCCTGCTGCATTGCTTCCACCGCCAACGCAGGCAATCAGGTAATCTGGATTTTCTCTGCCTATTTTCTCATTTAGTTGTTCTTTGATCTCTTTTGAAATCACACTTTGGAATCGCGCTACCAGATCTGGAAAAGGATGCGGACCAACCACACTACCGATGATGTAATGCGTTGTAGAAGGATTATTGATCCAATCTCTTAACGCTTCATTCACAGCATCTTTCAAAGTTTTGGAACCGGAAGTTGCTGGAATTACGGTGGCGCCAAGCATTTTCATTCTGGCAACGTTCGGCGATTGTCTCGCGATGTCGACTTCGCCCATATAAACAATGCACTCCAAACCTAACAAAGCGCAAGCTGTGGCGGTTGCAACGCCGTGTTGACCGGCGCCGGTCTCTGCAATGATTCTGTGTTTTCCTAATTTTTTGGCGAGCAAAGCTTGTCCTAAAGCATTGTTGATTTTGTGCGCGCCTGTGTGATTCAAATCTTCTCTTTTGAGATAAATTTGAGTTTGGTATTTTTCGCTCAAATTTTTCGCGAAATATAATGGTGTTGCTCTTCCGACATAGTTTTTCAGCAAATCTTGAAACTCTGTCTGGAATTCTTTAGATTCGATGATCTGGATATATTTTTCCTGTAATTCGGCAACGTTTGGGTAAAGCATTTCGGGAATGAAAGTGCCTCCGAAATCGCCGT
>JAGNPP010000227.1 GCA_017989575.1 Chryseobacterium sp. | reverse complement strand
CCTAAAACTGGAGTTGTTAAGAAGAAAGCTACCGCATTATGCCCATACCACCATTGTACCAAAGCATCTTTTACTCCGGAGTATGCAGAATAAGATTTCCAGCCAGTGAAAGATAATGGAACTTCTAAGTTATTGAAAATATGTAGCATTGCAACAGCAACCCAAGTTCCCAAATAGAACCAGATAGCCACATACAAATGTCTTACTCTTCTTGTAGCAATGGTTCCAAACATATTGATACCGAATATTACCCATACCACGGTGATCAAAATGTCAATTGGCCACTCGTGCTCAGCGTATTCTTTAGAAGTATTGATTCCCATAAAGAAAGTAATCACTACCGATACGATCATCAATTGCCATCCCCAGAAATGAATCCAAGATAATGTGTCACTCCACATTCTTGTTTTTAGCAATCTCTGCATAGAGTAATAAATTCCTGAGAACATAGAGTTTCCTACAAATGCGAAAATTACCGCACTCGTGTGAAGCATTCTAATACGTCCGAATCCGAAAGCACCTTGGGAATTGATAAGTCCTTGCATCCCATCGCTTTGCAATGTTTTGATGGTAGGATCATCTGTTCCTAAGAAAAATTCTGGTAATTCAGGATAAAATAACAACAACGCGGCTGTAAGTCCTAATAAAAAACCTACAATACCGAAAACAACTGTCGCGATCAAAAATGCGCGAACAATACCGTTGTCATAACTAAACTTTTGTGTTTCCATATCTACAAATAGCAATTATTCTTTATCGTTTTTTTCTGGAGTTTCTGTCTCCTTTTCCGTCTTCACCTCGTCTTCGAACAAAATTCGAACGGCGGGTGACTCATCGTCCTCAAACTGACCTTTTCTAGCTCCAATAATAAAAATTATTAGAAAAATGACAGCTAAAGAAACGCTGCAGATTATCATTAAGTAGAGAATCTCCATATCTGCTACAAATTTAAGGTAAAAATAGTTGCCAAATTTAGTTAAAATTACTGACTTTGGTCAGAATGGGCTAAATACGGATAATTTATAATGGCTCTAAATAAGCGATTCCTACATATTAAACTTAAAATATTTGGAACTTCGAAGCCAAGTCGAAAGAGTGGTAAATGTAACAACGGTTACAGAACTTACAGGCATAAAAATTGCCGCAAAAAGTGGATGCATCTTTCCGGAAACTGCAAACCCGACACCTACGACATTGTAGCATAAACTGATTATAAATGTGATTTTTACAATCGTGATGGCGTCTTTGGATAGCTTAAGGAATTTGTCGAGTTCTGGGATTTTTTCACCATTCATAATCACGTCAGATGATGGTGTGAAGGAGTTGCTGTCGTCTGCAATTGCGATCCCTACATTGCTCTGTTTTAGTGCGCCGGCATCATTCAGTCCGTCACCTAGCATCGCTACTTTTCTGCCTTCTTCTTGGAGTTTTTTGATGAAATCCAGTTTGTTTTCCGGGTTTTGATTGAATTTCATTTCAGAAATCGATGGAATCAGTTTTTCCAAAATCGGTTTCTCGGAAGAATTGTCGCCACTCAAAATATTGATTCCGTAATTTTTTAAGTTTTGGAAAAGTTGAGCCAGATTATTTCGATATTCATTCTTGAAAATATATTTACCAAGAAATTCGTCATTTTTGCTGATGTAAACAGCAGTTTCCAGATTCTGAGATTCTTGATTCGTGAAACTCGCCGACCCGATTTTGTACTTCGTACCTCTTACTTTTGCCTCATAACCTTTTCCGGAAATCTCCTGAAAATCTTCAATTTCAAAATAATCATCATTCATTTCAAAATAATCATAAAGCGATTTTGAAAGCGGATGATTAGAATTTTTTAGCAAAGACTTGATGTTTCTCAAATCAAATTCTTGGATTTCGTCTCCAATGAAAGTGATATTCGTCTTTTTGTTTTCGGTAATGGTTCCGGTTTTGTCGAAAACCAAAGTGTCAACTTTTGCCAGTCTTTCGATGGTCAAAGTGTCTTTTACATAGAATTTGTTCCGACCCAAGATTCTCATAATGTGCCCGAAAGTAAATGGAGCAGATAATGCCAATGCACAAGGGCAGGCCACAATCAAAATTGCGGAAACCACCTGAAACATTTTCTCCATATCAATCCTCGCCCAATAGATTCCTGCAATCAAAGTAATTCCTAAAATGATGAACGTGAAATATTTACTGATTTTATTGGTAATTGTATCCAGCCCGGTTTCGAATTTTTTGAACGCTTCTTTGTTCCAGAGTTGAGTTAGGTAACTTTGATCCACACTTTTTATCACTTCAAGTTCCAAAATAGAACCTGACTGTTTCCCGCCAGCGAAAATCTTATCGCCTGGTTTTTTGGAAATATGCGCAGATTCTCCGGTGATGAAGCTGTTGTCAATATTTCCTTCACCTTTGATTAAAATTGAATCTACCGGAATGATTTCCTGATTTCTCACCATTATTCTGTCGCCAACTGCCAAGTCAGAGAGTAAAATATTTTCCTGTTTTCCGTTGAAATCAACTTTGGTGACTGCAATTGGATAGAAAGATTTGTAATCTCTGTCGTAGGAAAGCGTGTTGTAAGTTCTTTTTTGGAAAGTTTTTCCGAGAAGCATAAAGAATAACAATCCACAAAGTGTATCGAAATAGCCTGGGCCATAATCTGTTACAACTTCGTAAACACTTCTTCCGTACAGTACGAAAATTCCTAAAACAATTGGAACATCGATGTTGATAATTTTGTTCTTCAATCCGTACCAAGCTGATTTGTAATAATCTGAAGCTGAATAAAGTACAATCACGGTTCCAAGCAAAAACATTATGTATCGGAATAAATGTTTGTAGGAATGAAACCAAACGTCGTTTCCAGAAATATATTCTGGGAAACTCAGAAACATCCCGTTTCCAAAAGCAAAACCAGCAACTGCCAATTTTGTAAGAAGGCTACGGTCTAGCTTATTGTCTTTCTTTTCCGCAGTTTCCAGATTGATGATGGGTTTGTAACCCAGATTGGTCAGGAATTTTGCAACTTCACTCAGTTTAATTTCTTCTTCTTTGAATGAAATTTGAAGTGTTTTTTGAGTGAAATTTACCTGAGAATATTTGATTTTTTTATTAATGGTATTAAGACTTTCCAAAAGCCAAATGCAAGAAGAACAATGGATTACGGGGATTTTAAAAGTCACAAGCGTTGTTCCTCCTTCAGAAAAATCGACGACTTTGGCGAAGATTTCAGGCGTGTCCAGATAATCGAACTGAGCGTTGTTTTCGTTGTTCGGCCGGATTCCGGAACTTTTATTGATATTGTAAAAATTGTCGAGATTGTGAAAATTCAGAATTTCGTAAACCGATTGACAGCCGTTGCAGCAAAAGATTTTCTCGTCGAAAAGAAGTCTCTCTTTATCGATTTTCTGACCGCAGTGAAAGCATTGTTCTGCCATTAAAAAATACTCAGATATTTGGATTGCAAAATTACGCCAAAAATATTGGTATGTAGTGTTAAAAAAGCTTATTTTTGCTGACAAATGTCATAGGTATGTCTCTTGAACAACAATTGGTTATCGAGGAAAATTTCTCAAAAGCATTTAACACAGAATCTTTGCGCGAAAGTCTAAAACCGGAAGATTTTGAAGTTTACAACAATGCACTCAAAATTCTAGAATTCTCAAAAGGCGATGTCGTTTTCGAAGATGGAGATTCGCCGAAAGGAGTTTATTTCATCGAAAAAGGAACTGCTAAACTTTCCAAATCAGGTGTTTATGGTAAAGATCAAATTCTTAGATTCTGCAAAGAAAATGATTTGATAGGTTATCGTTCTTTGCTTTGTGGCGAAAATTTCCAAGCGAAAGCAGAAGCAATGACACCAATGAAAGTTCAGTTTCTGCCATCTGATGTTTTCCTGAAACTGTTGGAAATTGACCCAAAATTATCCTACGCAATGCTTCAAAAAATCGCTTACGAATTGGGCGAATCTGCAAACACTGTCACTTTCCTTGCACAAAAAACCGTGAGAGAAAGATTGGCAGAAATCTTAATTTTACTAGAGCAAAAACTAGGAACAGACCCAGAAGGTTTCATAAAAATCTCTTTGACGAGAGAAGAAATTGCCAACCTTATCGGAACTGCAACAGAAAGTGCGATTAGATTAATCTCCGAATTCAAACAAGATGATTTGATTGCGGTAGAAGGCAGGAATATCAAAATCCTAAACAGAGAAAAACTCATCAAATTGGGTCACGTGGTGATATAAATGATAATCGATGGATGATAATTGATCGCAATTAATTGTTCAATTTTTTTTATCAATCGTTTTCATTTCTAATCATTTGTCAATTATAATTTATCATTCATAAATATGTCTGTACATTCAGAAATAAAAAAAATCACGACTGAAACCTTACGAAAAATGAAATTCGATAAGGAGAAAATTACAATGCTGACGGCGTACGATTTTACAACGGCGAAAATGGTGGATGCTGGCGGCGTAGATTCAATCTTAATCGGTGATTCTGCGGCGAACGT
>JAGNPP010000226.1 GCA_017989575.1 Chryseobacterium sp. | reverse complement strand
TCTTTACCTTCCATTACTGCAACGCAAGAGTTGGTTGTACCTAAGTCAATTCCGATTATTTTACTCATTTTTTTATATGTTATTTTTTGTTATTATTAATATTTACAATGACCAATTCTCAATATTTGTACCACGTCAAAAAAAGTGACAAATTGTCATTAACAAAAAAAACTCCGCCTTTCAGCAGAGTTCGTGGAGTTAGTTGTAGTTAGAATAATTTAGTTCTTAATAAACTTCAAAGATTTTACAAAACCGCTTTCGTTGTAAGTTCTTACGTAGTAAGTTCCAACTGGAAGTTGCTTCACATCAATTTTGTCAGTTTCGTTTTTCACATTTGCTTTTTTGACCAATTTCCCATCAGCCGCAAAAATCTCTACTTCATTAATTTTAACTAATGGAGAAGCGATAGAAATATAGTTAACTGCAGGATTCGGGAAAACATTGATTGACTTCGCTTTTTCTACATCATCAACTGCCAAAAGAGCGCAAGCATTAGAGTTTAGCAAACTAGCTCTTGGACCTGTCATTGTATTCTGAGTAATCGTTTTCTGATCATTTGTAAACATTGCCATTTTGTTATCGTTTACATAATCCATATAATTCATAAACATTGAACCATTTGTAGATGTGGTGCAAGCGTAGAGATTTGTAGGAAAAGTTGGCGCTCCATAGTAAGGTTCTTTTGTAGCTGGTGTGTCTGCGCAACCATCATCACCAACAGAAGTTCCACAAGAATTTTCTTCATCGCCCCAAATGTGGTTCAATCCAAAATAATGGCCGATCTCGTGCGTGGCAGTTCTTCCTTTATTATAAGGTGAAACCACAGTCCCCGTAGTTCCAAAATATTGGTAACCAATTGCAAGTCCGTCATCTGTTGCTCCAGCATTATCTGGAAGATAAGCCCAGCCAAGATAATCGTCGCTGATATCACCTACCCAAATATTAAGATATTTTGTAGTATCCCAAGATCTCAAACCCGAATTTTTGTAGTAATTATCATCAAAATTAAAATTACTTGCAACCGATTTTCGCTCGATACCGTTTGTAGCTGAACCATCCGGTTTTTTGGTTGCCAGACAGAATGCCAGTTCCATATCCGCTGCGACACCTCGGAAAGCTGCCGGAACAACAGAGGTAAAATCCGCATTCAACTTTCTGAAATCGTCATTCAAAACCTTGATCTGAGAAAGGATCTGAGCTTCAGAAATATTCATCGCCGTAGAAGAATACAAAACATGGACAACAATAGGAATCGTGACAACAGCCTTTGTTCCTTTATTCGCAGTGTAATTATTGTTTACAAGAAAGTCTCTTAGCGCTTGCTTGTTTGCTTTTGCTTCAGGATTGCTAGCGAAAAACTCCGCCATCTTCTTATCCGTCCCGCAAGTTCTTTGTCCATAAGCGCTCAAAAAAAACGCACTTGACAGTAATAGTAAAAATTTCTTCATTTTTTTATAATCAATTAAAAGGGTTGCAAATCTATACTATTTTTAGATTTATTTTATAAATTTTATTAAATATTTTAACATCAGTTATACAATCCTCAACAAAACCATCTTCAGTACTTATTTAAAAATTAGTTTACAGTTCCGAAACATCGCAATGCGAAAGAAGATTGTAGTTTTCGAACCCAAATTAATACGATGAATTTTACTACTTTTGAGATAATCAAAAACCCAATAATGCCACAAGAATTTAATCCGCGAGATGTCACTTGGCTCGGTTTCAACGCCAGAGTTCTGCAGGAAGCTATGGACAAAAGTGTTCCTATACATTTGAGAATTCGTTTTTTAGGAATATTTTCCAACAATCTGGACGAGTTTTTCCGCGTACGCGTTGCCGGTTTAAAACGCGCGATGGACTTCAAGCAAAAAATATTCGCAGAGTCTTTTTATGATGCTCCTTCCAAGATTCTTCAGAAAATCAACAAGCTTGTCATCCATCAACAGGAGGATTTTGACAAAACATGGAAGGATGTGCAGCGCGAAATGGCAAAGGAAAAGGTTTTCATTAAGGATCACAAACACCTTACCGAGGCTCAAAAAGAATTTGTTGTCAAATATTTTGATGAGGAAGTGGAAAGTAATGTGATTCCAGTTTTGCTCCACGAGAACAAGCCAATGCCTTACCTTAGAGAAAAAAGTCTTTTCATCGGAATTGCAATGCGAAGAAAAGAATGGCAATATGAAAGCCAGTATGCCATCATCGAACTTCCCGTGACGGCAAACGGAAGATTTGTTTTGCTGCCAACAGAAGATCCAACGCAAAAAGATGTGATGCTTTTGGAAGATGTCATCATTCATAATTTGTCTCATGTTTTTTCATATTTTGGGTATGATGATTTTACGGCGCATTGTTTCAAAGTGACCAAAGATGCTGAGTTTGATCTTGATAATGATATCAAAACCACCTTGGCAGACAAGATAGAAAAAGGCATCAAAAGCCGACGAAAAGGGAAACCAACAAGATTTGTCTTCGATAAGGAAATGGACAAAGCCTTGCTTGAGTTTCTGATTAAAAAACTTAATCTTACAAAAAAAGACAGCATCATCCCTGGACAAAAGATTCATAATTTCCGGCATTTTATGGATTTTCCTGATGTTTTCAAAGCTTATCACAAACCGGTGGAGAGAACTGCTTTTATCCATCCGGAATTTGCCAACAAGCAGAGAGTGACAGATGTGATCATCAAAAAAGATGTTTTGCTCACGTTTCCTTATCACTCTTACGATTCCGTAATTGACCTGTTAAGAGAAGCGGCGATGGATCCAGATGTGAAATCAATCCAAATCACAGCGTACAGATTGGCATCGAGTTCGAAAATTGCGAATGCTTTGATCAATGCGGTGCGAAATGGAAAGGAAGTAACTGTAATGCTGGAGCTTAGAGCAAGATTTGATGAAGAGTCCAATCTCTATTGGAAAGACAAACTGGAATTGGAAGGCGTAAAAGTACTTCTTGGAATTCCCAATAGAAAAGTACACGCGAAATTGTGCGTCATCAAAAAAAGAGTTCATAACAAGACTATTCAATATGGTTTTGTCAGCACAGGAAATTTCAACGAAAAGACTGCCAAAATCTATGGTGACCATCTTGTAATGACATCCAACAGAGCAATAATGGCAGACATTAATAAAATCTTCTCCGCACTCAACAAACCAAGAGTTGATCCTACAGTTACATTAAAAAGTTGTAAAACGCTGATGGTTTGTCCGCAGTTTATGAGAGAAAAAATCATCGCTCATATCGATAAAGAAATTGATGAAGCTAAAGCGGGACGAAAAGCTGAAATGATCATCAAGGTTAATTCTTTGAGCGACAAGAGCTTGATTCAAAAACTTTATGACGCTGCACAAGCTGGTGTAACGGTGAAAATGATTGTCCGAGGAATCTATTGCGCCATCAATCAGAAAGAATTCAAAAAGAAAATCTACGCCATCAGTATTGTGGACGAATATCTGGAACACGCCAGAGTGATGTATTTCTACAACAAAGGTGCAGAAAATATGTACATCTCTTCTGCCGACTGGATGACGAGAAATCTGGATTATAGGATAGAAGCCGCAACGCCGATCTTACAAAAAAATCTGAAGAAAGAATTGAAAACGCTTTTGGAGATTCAATTGGAAGACAATGTAAAAGCAAGAATTCTTGATAAAAATATGAGAAATGAATATGTTGAAAGTGATAATGCAAATCAAAAAAGATCACAAATCGAGACTTATAATTATCTGAAAAATCAGAAATACTAAAGCCTATTAAAAAATGACAAAAAATCATTAAACCACAAAAGTCACAAAAGGAAGTCTAAAAATAAAAACTTCCCAAAGAGCAAAAAAACTAACTTTCTAAAACATATTCCTTTTTTGAACTTTTGATAAACTTAATAAGAACAATAACTTTTGTGACTTTTGTGGTTTAAAAAAAAATTCAAACAGGCTCTTAAAAATTCAAACAATTTAGTTTATATTTAATCTCAAATTCCGCCAAGACAATGATAATCGCCGCCATAGACATCGGTAGTAATGCCGCAAGACTGCTCATCAATGAAGTAAAAGAAACTGATGGAAAACCAGAATTCACAAAGCTGAATCTTCTGAGAATCCCACTCAGATTAGGTTTTGACGTTTTCAGCAAAGGTGAAATTGGTACAGAAAGAAAACAGTTGGTCATCAAAACGATGACTATTTTCCGTGAATTGATGGAGATTTACAAAGTCGAGCATTACAGAGCCTGCGCTACAAGTGCGATGCGAGATGCGAAAAACGGACAAGAAATCATCGATATCGTAAAAGAGCAATCTGACATTAATATCGAAATCATCACCGGCGACGAAGAAGCAACTTTGATTTATGAAAATCACGTTGCAGAAGGACTTGACAAAGATTTCGCATATCTGTATGTGGATGTTGGTGGTGGATCTACTGAACTCACTTTCTACGAAAATAATGAGATGCAATATGAGCATTCTTTCAATATCGGAACTATTCGTTTATTAAATGGATTGGTAACGCCAACGATTTGGGACGAGATGAAAGATGAGATCAAAGACA
>JAGNPP010000225.1 GCA_017989575.1 Chryseobacterium sp. | reverse complement strand
ACACCAACCGCTTTCACATCCAAAATCCTTCAACAATTGACAAAAAAACAATTGATCTCTTCCGGAAAAGGAAAAGGCGGCGGATTTTATTTGAGTGATGAACAGTTTGAAAGCCTTACTATTAAAGACATTTATGAAAATTTTGAAGGCAAAGAAGTTCTAACGTCTTGCCTCTTGGGACTGAAACAGTGCAGTGGAGAAAATCCTTGTCCCATCCACCATCTGGCGATCGCTGTTAGAGAAAATGTTCTAATTATGTTCCAATATAAAATCAAAGATTTGAAAGATCTTGGAAGCGTGATGCAGATGATGGCTGTGCCAAGTGATTTGTAAATTCAATAATTATAATTGAGGAATTTTGATTTTTTCCAATTTCAATTTGAAAGATTTCAGGTCAGAAAAAATAGAATCTAATTTCGGTTTGAAATGATTAGTTTCGGCAAAAAGTTCTTCGTAATAAGCAATTCCTTTCAGCAAATTTCCTTTGAAACTCTCCCATTTTTTCACCTGAGATTTGGTAATTTCTTCTGAAAATTCCACGATTTCATTTTTGAAATAATCAACATACAACTTCAATTCATTGATGAACAAATGCGGACGGCGGTCATCTTGCAAAACATTCTCATAGCCATAAATGTGGCGAACCATCTCCGAAAGCGAAACTTCTTTATCAAAAAAACTAAGATTCGGTCCAGGACAAACGACTACGCCTTGCTTCTCTCCTTTTATCGGCAATCCTTGCTCTAGATATGCAGAATTCGCAAGTCCAACACAAAGACAAGATTTGTCAGTTATGTTTTTCTTACTTTTCTCGTATTGTTTATCCGTGAAGTTTAACTTATTAGTTTCCAGTTCATTCAATTTTATATCCTGATATTTTTTGGAAGCCGTACAAGTTCCTTTTGGTGTAAATTCTTTGCTAAGCGCCAAAAATTTCTTTGGACATGAACTACCAAATTTTTGATTTGAAATATTAACATCCTTGATTTCATCATTACTCGTTCCTCTGATTGTGTTGAACGGAACACCCAAAGGCGACATATTGCTCAGATAATAATCTTCCTCTTTTGCCTTTGTCAGGAGGTTTCTAGTTTCTTGATCTAAAGAAGTTGCTTCCGGAACAAGTAAAAATGGCGAACCCCAGCCCACGCTGTCTGCATTATAATTAGACAAAAGAAAATCGTGTTCTTCGGAAGTTCCAACGCCACCTTGTACAGAAATTTTGATTTCCAAAGGTTCGGAAGTCGTCATTTTCCCTTTCTGCTCCAAGGCTGATTTCCAAAGGGTAAAAGCCGAAGTTTGAAGCTCGTTTTTCTTTTGTTTGAATTCTTCCATGATTGGTCCCATCAGAAGTCCGTCGGTTGCGAAGGCGTGTCCACCGCAGTTTAGTCCAGATTCAATTCTGTATTCTGAAACCCAAAGTCCTTTTTTAGCCAAAAAATTCCCCTGAATCATCGCAGAGCGAAAATCGCTGACTTTCAGAATAATTTTCTTTTTGAGTTCACCGTTTTCATTAGGAAAAAAATCTTCAAACTCTTCCAGATAACTGTAAAGTCTCGGGTTCATTCCCGCAGAAAAAATAACGGAGGAAGATAATTTGCTATTGGCAAAACCTCTCAAAGACGCGTGTGCATCGTTATAAATTGTTGGAAGTTGAACATTTTTTATAAAATTATCTTTGTCCACTTTGGTCATAATGTTCACATCGATTTCACCTGGATTAAAATTATGATCGATGAAATTTTTGATGCTTTCCGAAAGATTATCTTTTTTGTTGAGGATATTTTGCAAACCATCTTTCAAATCAGAAGTGCTGGGCAACATTCCTATAAATTGCTTAAGACTTTCTGTATTTTTCGAAATTTCCTCTTTGAAATCCTTAAACTTTTTGGTCACAATATCGTCCATCATATCCAGATAAGCGGTGATTCTCTCCGCTCGGTGATCTTCGGATTTTATTGAAATTGCAGTGTAATCGAAATTGAATTTTTTGCTGTAAAAATCTCGCATTCTTTCTATGATTTCGTCATCGATAATTGAAACTACCGATGAAATCCCAAATTGGGCAACGCGGATTGGACTGTCTATCGTGTAAGCCAATCCCATCACAGGAATATGAAAATTGTGTGCAGGTTTTTTGTTCATTATTTATAATATTGATTTAATTGATTCAGTTCCTTGATTTCGCAGTTGTTATGTGAGAAAATAACCGCTTGAAAGTCCTATCAAATTTAAGAATTTTAGCATTATTATGTCAAGAATAGGATCTGTTTTTATACTAAGAAAAAACGATTTATATCATCATAATTTTATCGCAAAAATCATTGTTAATTCGATAAAAACAATATGAGAAATTTGATGATAACACTTATAAAAACCAAGCAATTATAAAATATCAGTTTAATTTCAAAGATTTGATAAAAATTCCAATAGAAATCATAATCACAACGGATACAAAGAGCAACCAATATTTTGCACTTAAAAACGGAATATAAAATATCGAAAACATTCCTGATAAAGCCAATACAATTTCATTACAAACAATTCCAAAAACCAGCAATAGAATACTGAATTTCAACAATTTATTAAATTCAATTTCTACCAGTTGTAATATTTTCCAAATTAAAAATAGACTGATTCCCATTAACAAAACCAAATGCAAATATGCAATCACGATATTAATATTGCTAAATGCAAAAACACCCAAAGCCGGAATTGCAGAAGCAGTTTGCAGGATAAATTTCATTAAAAAAGAAAATCCGACAACTGCCAATAATAATTTTTGAATGAAATCATTTCCTGATAATTTCACTCGGTTTTCCCAAACAAAATTCCAAAGTTTCCACGCTCCGAAAAGTTGGATGAGTGAGATTATTGTGAAAAATCCATACAACAAATCAGGAATTTCTGTCCATAAAATTGAAAGTCCGTACCCAAAGAAACATCCGATGAATAGAAGGAAAAATATAGTTTTATTCAACTTTTCTGAGATTTGGATTCCGTATTTTTTTAATGAAATCAAAAGCAAACCGATGCACGAAAACAGAAAAAATCCGTTGTACTGATAATGCAAATAAAAATAAGTGGAAGCCCGAAAAAGAACATCAAACTCTTCTTTCTTGCTGGAAAAATACGCTAATCCGAAAATCCCGATAGCAGAAAATGTGGCAAAAAAAGCGCCTGATTTTAACCACATAATTTCAGGATTTTTATTCGATTTTGTATCAATCAACAAAAAAATAAAATACGCAAACCCAGTAAACAAAGCAATCGACGAGAAAACAATCGACAACCAAAAATAGCCTCCATAAAGAAATGTGAACAACATTCCGTAGGAACCAATTTGATTGGAAATCATTAAATATTGATATTTCTTAAGATTGATTTTTGGGTAATTTTCACTTAAATATTTCGTCACGAATAGAAAAATTCCCGCCGAAACCCAACCGTAAAATGCAAAATGAGAATGCGATTCCTGCATAAATTTATGATTAAATCCGGGCAACGAAAAAGCCATATTGTAGCGCATCATTACACCGACAACCGATACAACGAAGAAATTGAAAACGCAGATTTTTAACCAAAAATTAAAGTTTTTCATTTCTTATTCAATATTTCTCAAACTCAAAAATTACTCCGGAACATAAATAATTTCACCATTTTCCAGCTCATACGCAATTCCGATTTTTTTGCCTTTTTTGTCAGACGATTTTTTGTCTTCCGAAGGTGTATATCTATTAATTTTTCCGCCTTCTTTTGTGATAATTTCCATATTATCTTTCCCGGGATTTTTCACCAGAAATAATTCAAAGCTAATAAATGAATAAATTCGGGAGACTAAAACTTAAAATTAACTGATTATCAGATTATTTAAACTAACATTTTGAAATTCTCTTTCGTTATGACTAATCATAAAAATCGTCGAACCTTGATTTTGATTAATTTTCAAAATTTCTTCCATCATCGATTGTCGTAAAGATGCATCAACAGCGGAAAGTGGTTCATCAAGCAAAATAATTTCGGCATTCTGAACCAAAGTTCTGGCTAAAGCAACTCTTTGCTGTTGTCCACCAGAAAGTTTCGATGGAAAAACATTTTCCAGAATTTTTAGATTAAATTTTTCTAAATAATAATCGATTATTTCTGGATTCTTGTCTTTTTGTGCAAAAGCGATATTTTGCTTTACAGTCATATTTGGAAACAAAGCGTAATTCTGAAACATTATCGAAATATTTCTTTTTTGAGCTGGCAGAAAAATTTGGTTTTCGGTATCTAATAAAATGGAGTTATTGACTTTAATAAAACCAAAATCTGGGGTAATAATTCCTGCTAAAATCTTGAAAAAAGTCGTTTTTCCAATTCCGGAATCGCCCGAAATGTGAATAAAACTTCCCTTTTCAATCATTTCACTAACCTCTAGAAATTTGCTTCCGGAAGAAGTGAAAATCTGATGTTTTATATTCAATTCAATCATCGGAAGGTGGTAAAATTAATTTTTCGATTAATGCCGTAAATCAATAATATAATCAAAAACGAAACTATGAAAAGTACGAATGCATAACGG
>JAGNPP010000224.1 GCA_017989575.1 Chryseobacterium sp. | reverse complement strand
TTGAAGCTTCGACAGGAAATTCACTTTCAAATAAAGTTGGGCAAAGTGGCAAATTCTACACAGACGACTTCGGGAAACTAGCTTCCAAAGCCGTGGAAGGTGTGTCTGAAGAATTTATGAACACAATGCAAAACAAATTTACAGACATCGTGAACAATGGAAAATCTATCAACATCGATATTAGTTTTGCACAGAGTTCAAACTTCAAAATATCATCCGAAGTGGCGCCGGAAAACCTTCCGCTCTCTGACCAAATCGAAATGTGGATGGAAAAAAATGCTTACAAAAACAATTACCACATCCAGGGAACAACCGACAAAAGAATGATTCTCGACGATGTGAAAATCCCTTTGAAAGACGCGAACGGAAAGAATTACAACCCGAACAAATTTGCTCTGGAAATCTTCAAATTCTTCAAAACTTTGAATATGCAGACCGATAAAGACATCAAAGGAAACACCATCTACATCACCATAAAATAAACACACAACGATGAAAAAAATATTTTTATTCTCCGTAATGCTTTTGGGCACGTTTGGTTTTTCACAAACCTCGGCAGATATCGGGAAGATTCAGCTTTCTATCCATTTCAGCGAGGAACAGCAGAACAGTTTTGATTACGAACTATTGACCAAACTCGATGGAAAACTGACGCAAATGCTGTCGGAAAACGGTTTGGTTTCCACAGACTACAACAACGGTTTGGTTTTGCAACCGAACCTCATCATCAACGGAAATGAAGTAGTAGAAGGCGGAATGCAAAACGTAAACGTCACCAATCTGACTTTGCAATTGCTCATCAAACAAGACCAAACCAATCTGGTTTTCTCCAGCTATTCCAAACAACTGAAAGGAACGGGAAGAGATCAATATTCCGCTTTGAACAATGCGATCAATTCTTTGTCCTCGAATGATCCGGCTTTGGTAAAATTCATAAACAATGGAACTGAAAAACTTTTGGCTTATTATCAAGCGAATTGCAACCAAATCCTTACTAAATCTGCCAACCTGGAAAAAAACGGACGATACGAAGAATCTTTGGCTTTACTTTTATCAATTCCGGAAAAAGCGAGTTGTCACAAAACGGCTCAGACAAAATCTATCGAAACTTATAAAAATTATCAAAGAAAAAACTGTGCATCATTCATCAAAGAAGCGAAAATGTACATTGCGGACAAAAACTACGAATCTGCATTTGGAGTGCTTTTGGGAATCGACAGCACTTCGCCTTGTTCCGCAGAAAGCAATGCTTTGGTAAAGAATATCGAAAGCAAAATAACTGCTGAAGACAAAAAGCAATGGGATCTTCAAATGAAAATGTATAACGATGATGTGGCTTTGGAAAAACTGAGAATCAATGCGATAAAAGATGTAGCGGTTTCTTATTACAAAAGCAAAACAAGACCGAATCAAACGATTATTGTAAAGTAAAAGTTTTAAGATCAGTCAATTAACTAAATAAAAAAAACAAAAATGGCAGATAAAAACTCTACATTAGAGACTCTTGAGAAAATCAAATCTTTTGCAATTGCTGGTGTGGGTGCAGGAATTTTCAGTATGGGAAGCACCTATTTTTCGGAACAAGCGGAATATAGAATTCCACGCATTTTAATTCCTGTTTATGAGATTTTTGGCAACTATGGATTAGCCATCGGAATGTTGATTTTAGGTTTGATTTTGATGTATTTTGCTTATAAAAAATACACTGGAAATCAAGGAAAACCTTTGTATTTGATTGCATTTTTGATTCTAGCAGTTATCGGATTTTACGCCATTATTCTTTCAACTTCTACAAAAAAAACAAGCATTGAAGATATAAAATCTACGATCGAAAAAAGTGAACAAACCACCAATACAGTGAGTATAGCCACTACCCGACCAACGATTGACAATGCCAATGAAAAAAATTATCTAGAAAAATTGGAAGCGATAGAAATCAAATACCAAGAAGCTATTTCCAAAAAAGACAAAGCGCTTTTTGATTCCTACGCCAAAGAATATCTGGAAATCACCAGACTTCGTGGAAAAGTTTTGCCAGAAATTGTGAACAATCCAGGCTATGACAATTTTGTTTCTTACTCTTTGGAAGTGGTGGAAAGAATCAAAAAATTAAGAGAACAGCAATGGTAAAAACGCACAAATAACCCAATCACAAATAAATTTTAAATTTTTTTTTTTGACCACTCGGATTTTTTCGGGTGGTTTTTTTGTGAATAAATTTCAAAATTATTTTTAAGAAAAATTAATAAGCCTCAAATTTTATGACCGTAGAAGTTTCCTCAGATTTCACGAAGAAATCTGCAATTTTCGCCATCAACGGTTATCAATATTACATTGCAAAAAATTATTTCCTTTTGAAGAAAAAACTTTTGGACGAGATGTCTAGTTTGGAAAAAAACCAACAACACGAAGTAGTTTCGTCATTATAAAATATCAGACGGCTCATTTATTATGAGCGGTTTTTTAATTTTTCTCTTTTAAATAAAATTGATAATTTTAGAATTTAATATCTCTTTAAATATATTAAAGTAAAAATTCGATAACATAATTAATTAATAATCAATCGAATAAAAATTACAGAATAATGAAAAGTCTAAATTTCAAAATAATCTATACTTCCGCATTAGCATTAATCGCTTGGTTTTGCGTGGTTCTTCAATTTTACATTTCGCCCGATAATTTCATTACGGTTATTAGTTATTTTACGGTTTTATGCAACTCTTTGATTGCAATTAGTTTAACGTTTTCGACATTTTTTCCTAAAACCAAGTTAGGAAATTTCTTCTCCATACTTTCCGTCAAAACGGCGATTGCTTTGTATATTTTCATTGTTTTTGTGGTTTACAATACAGTTTTGCGAGGAATTTGGAAACCAACTGGTTGGCAATTGTTTTTGGATAATATGTTGCACGTCGCTATTCCAATTCTGTATATTTTGTATTGGCTTTTCTTTGTTACAAAAGGAACACTGAATTGGAAAAACGGTTTTTATTGGCTGATTTTTCCGCTGGTTTATTTGATTTATTCATTGATTCGCGGACCGATTGCCAATTGGTATCCCTACCCTTTTCTTAATGCTTCAAATCTTGGTTACAGTCAAGTTGGTCTTAATATATTAGCAATGCTTTTTGTCTTCCTGATAAGCGGTTCGGCATTGATTTTCATTAATAATAAATTCGAAAAAGAGGTAACAAATTAAAATGAGTTTAAAAATGGGAAAGAAAGATTTAGAAAAATACATCCGAGACATCGGAACACCTCGAGATTATTCCGACAGCAAATTTCTAGTTTATGTGGAGCTTTACAAACCCAGCAGGAAGCTAAGAAAAATAATTTCCGAACATTGCAAAATTGTCAAAGAGCTGGAATTTGGTTATCTCTGTGAAGCCTATTTGCAGGCAATTCCAGAAATCACGAGATCTTTGTCTTTGAAAAATCATAGCGTTTATCAGATTGTAAGGTTGGTAAAACTGCCTGGGTATTAAATTCGAAATTGATTCGCAAACAGCAATTTTGAAAACTTTAGAAAATCATTTTAAGAGAATACGCTCAATTAAAATTATCAAATTTATTCCTACAAGAAACCGCCATAACTTCCAATGTTTTAGTATTTTGAAAGAAAATATTTAATTAAAAATAAGGAATTCTGCGTTTTCTACATTTGTGGCTTTGCATATATTTTATTATATTGAGATTTAAAATAAATCAAATTATGTCAAGAAGTATGAAAATCCTTTTGTTTTGTTGTCTATCCCTGTTTCTATTCTCCTGTAAAGAAAACGAACGTGAAAAACAGCTGGATACAAGGGAAAAAATCTTGTCGGAAAAAGAAAACGTCTTTGCACAGAAAGAAGCAGAGTTTGATGCGCTATTAAAAATGAGAGACAGCCTCTATGCAAAAAAAACGGATTCTGTCATTATTCCAACTTGGCCAGAAGAAATACTGGGAAAATGGAACGGAAAAGTGATTTGCACAGCTTCCAACTGCTCGGACTATGTTGTTGGCGACCAAAGAACCGACGTTTGGGAATTTGTCAATGATTCTCTGCAAACCGTTGTGAATGTTTACAACAAGAACAATCTGGTGCGCACGTACGCCGGAAAATTGGAAAACAACGAGATCAAACTTCATTTCAAAACAGATTCTACTGCTACAAAAATAGTGGATATGAACATTCTTTTGAATGACATCTCAGACACCAAAATTCGCGGAAAGAGAACCATTTCTATCAACAACAATTGTACTTCGGAGTTTTCCGTAGAATTGTTGAGAGCTTCAAAATAAATTAAAAAAAACACAATGCTTTTAAGTATTCACAACCTAAGCCTTCCACTGGAAGATCCTGTGCTGAAGTTTTTGGTGGTTCTCATCATCATTCTCAGCGCACCACTATTACTCAATAAAATAAAAGTTCCGCATCTTTTGGGACTCATCATTGCTGGCGCCATCATTGGTCCGAATGGTTTCAATGTGCTTTCCCGGGACAGCAGTATTGTTGTGACAGGAACCACAGGACTACTCTACATTATGTTTCTCGCAGGTCTGGAAATAGATATGGGCGATTTCAAA
>JAGNPP010000223.1 GCA_017989575.1 Chryseobacterium sp. | reverse complement strand
TTTTTATTATTCTGAGAAATACTTATGAAATTGATAAAAACAAAGAGCTTCGTTATAAGCTGAATTTCAATATGATATAAATCTGTCAGTTGATTGTCGGGTTTTTGTCGGGCTGTTTTTTTGAATTTAATTTGATAAATTCTGAATCTTTGTCAAAAATAATTCAATGACAAAAAAACTCAGTTTCAGCATTTTTATTCTCTTTCTTTTCTTCGGAAATCTGAAATCCCAAATCGAGAAAAATTCACCTTTATTTTTAGAATTAAAGAAACAAGACAGTCTTTTTTTTGAACGCGGATTTAATAATTGCGACATCGCTTATCTGGAAAAAACGATGGATGAAAATCTGAAATTTTATCACGACAAAAGTGGTTTTCAAGACAAGAAATTGTTTATGGAAAAAACGAAACAAAACATCTGCAGAAACCCAAATCAAAAGCCGATTCGCAAAGTGATTGAGAGCAGTTTGGAAGTTTTTCCTTTGTATAATAATGGCGAATTGTACGGTGCAATTCAAACCGGCGAACATCAATTTTTTACCCGCGAAAAAAACAAAGACGATGTTTTAGGCGGACAAGCAAAATTCACCTCAGTCTGGACAAAAAAAAATGGAAATTGGTTGATGAGCGACGTTCTGAGCTACGATCACGGCGACCCAAATAGAACAAAACTGACGGACAATTTAGAAAAATTATTAAAAGACAATCATATTCCGACCTTAGGTTTAGGTGTAATTGAAAATGGGAAATTAACCCAAATAAAGGTTTACGGAAAATTAAATGATAAAACTTCAGCTTCTTACAATTCGCTTTTCAATGTCGCATCATTAACAAAACCTGTAACGGCAATGACGGTTCTACGCTTGGTAAGCCTCGGAAAGTGGAATCCCGATGAACCACTTTACAAATATTTCACAGACCCAGATATTGCTAAAGATTCTCGCTACAAAAAACTGACGACAAGATTGATTTTAAGCCATCAAACCGGTTTCCCAAATTGGCGCTGGATGAATAAAGATAACAAGCTCACTTTCGATTTTGAACCGGGAACAAAATACCAATATTCAGGCGAAGGTTTTGAATATTTAAGGAAAGCAATTGAGAAAAAATTCAATATAACCTTAGAAGAATTGGCTAAAGAATACGTTTTTCAACCGTTGGGAATGAATGATACAAGTTACGTTTGGAATGAAAGAAAACAAGCGGGCAGAATTGTAATAGGTTACGACAAAGATGGGAAACCTTATGATATTGTAAAAAATAAAACAGCAAGTGCAGCTGATGATTTGACAACTTCTGTCGAAGATTACAGTCAATTTTTGATTGCCGTAATGAACAACGAATTGCTTTCTCCAGAAGTTTTCGACGCAATGAAAACCAAACAAGTTAAATCCAAAGAAAACAAGTATTTTGGGCTCGGATTTGAAATTTATGATTTGGATAATGACGAAATCGCTTTATCACACGGCGGTGCTGACAAAGGCGTTAATACATTTGCAATCATTTTACCAAAAACAAAACAAGGTCTTGTGATTTTCACCAATGTGGATGACGGTTACAAAATTTATGAACCGATTATGAATCAATATTTGGGGGAGAAAGGGAAGAGAATTGTAGAGATTGAAACGAAATAAATTTTGATGATAATTACAGTTAAGAAAATTTAACTGTAATTATTTTTGTTACATTTAAAAATTGTTTTAAATTTGCACCATTATGAGCAACACAAGATTTGCAACGGCCATCCACATTATGACAATCCTTGCGAAAAATCCGCAGGCATTTTTGACGTCTGATTGGTTGGCAGGAAGCATCAATGTGAATCCTGTGATCGTTCGTAAAGAATTGATTAATCTGAAAAAATCAGGACTGGTAGAGAGCAGACAGGGAAAAGATGGAGGCGTGCGAATTGGTAAAGATGCTGAGAATATCAATGTGGCAGAAATCTATGAAGCCATCAAAAATTCAGAAGTTCTTGGTAAGAAAAATCTAAATCCTAATCCACTTTGCAATGTTGGGAAGGACATCAATAAAAATCTAAATCAATTATTTTCAGAAACCGATGATCTGGTTTTTCAATTTTTGAAGGATAAGAAATTGTCAGATTTTACCCGTCAATTCGATTAAAAAATTTTATTTCAAAATGTAACAAATTATATTACAATTAATTTAAATTAATAAAAAATGAACAAAGTAGCAGTAATCGGAGCAACAGGCTTCGTAGGAAAACAAGTTGTAAATGAATTATCAAACAGAGGTTATGTCGTAAACGCCATCGCAAGAGACAGCTCAAAAGTAGAAGCGAAGGACAATGTAAACGCCATCAGCGCAGACGTGAACAATGTAGAAGAATTGGCAAAAGTTCTTGAAGGAAATGATGCGGTAATCAACACTTTCAACCCAGGCTGGACCAATCCGAATCTTTATGACGACTTTTTGAACGGTTCTAGAAACATCGAGAAAGCGGTTGAAAAATCTGGCGTTAAGAGATTCATCACTGTGGGTGGCGCAGGAAGTTTGTTCATTGATGGAAACCAGTTGGTTGACGGTCCAGATTTTCCAGCAGACATCAAACCAGGCGCAACGGCCGCAAGAGATTATCTTAACGAAATCAAGAAAAATGAAACTTTGGATTGGACTTTCTTTTCTCCAGCCATCGAGATGCATCCTGGAACGGCTGGCGTGAGAGTTGGAACTTACAGAACGGCTTTGGAAAATCCCGTTTTCAACGAAGAGGGAAGAAGCATTCTTTCTGTAGAAGATGTTGCTGTCGCTTTGGTTGATGAATTGGAGCAGAACAATTTTGTGAAACAACGTTTTACAGCCGCTTATTAATATTAAACCAAAAATAAACCCCTTCAAATTTCAAAACTCTGAAGGGGTTTTTTATTAAGATGACAAAAGTCTTTCATCTTTTATCTATTTTCTAAAAGTCTAAAAAAGACTATTTCTCAAAAACCAAGTAGCCGTAAGCATCCAGTTTTACATCAGAACCTTTTGCAAATTCTGCTTTAGCTTTGGAGAAAACATTTTTATAACTTCCGACAGAATGGTCATCTTCCAATTTGAAATTGATGGCATCTTTGCTTGTATTAATCAAAACCAAAACCTCTTTGTTTCCATTTTTTCTCAGATAAGCAAGAACTTTATCGTTGGCTGTGGTATTAATCCAAAAAGTTGTAACCGCAGGATCTCCACCTCTCAGAGCTGGGTTTTCTGATTTCAGAGTCAATAGCGTTTTGTAGAAATCTTCCAACTCAAATTTCCCATTCCAAGGAATAGGATCTTTCTCGAAGAACTCCAGACGTTTTGTTTTCATTGGTAATTCCTGTCCATTGTAAAGCAAAGGCACACCATTCCAAGTCGCAGAGAAAACGGCTAAAGCTGGTGCGAAGTCTCCATATTTTTCATATTCGGTTCCGTTCCAGGAGTTTTCGTCGTGATTGCTCGTAAACCAAGCTCTCATTGAGTTGTCTCCAATTTTTGAATATTGTTCCAAAAGATTTTTCAAGTCAGAAAGTGGCAATTGTTTTTGATAGAAATCTTTGCTTAGGTGCATCCATTTCCAGCTGTAACTCGCATCGAAAACTTTCCCGTATTCAGGGTTTTCCAATTCGTCAAACTCACCGATGAAGAAGAGTGGTTTCAGTTTTTCAACCTCGGGTCTTGCCTGTTGCCAGAAATCTACTTCTACCCAGCTCGCCAAGTCGCAACGGAAACCGTCGATATTGGTTTCTTTCACCCAATATTTCATCGCTTCGATCATTTCCAGGCGCATTTCTTTGTTGGTAAAATCCAATTCGATGATGTCATCCATTCCGCTTGCTTTGTGGAAACTTCCGTCCGCATCTTTCAGGTAATATTCTGGGTGAGATTTGGTCCAAACGTGATCCCAGCCAGTGTGGTTGGCTACCCAGTCTATGATGACATTGAAGCCCATTTTGTGAGCCTCATCTACCAAGTGTTTGAAATCTTCCAAAGTTCCAAACTCGGGATTGATAGAGGTGTAGTCGTAAGCCGCATATTGGCTTCCCATACTTCCTTTTTTGTTCAGTTGTGCAATAGGCGTGATGGGCATAAACCACAATGTCTTCACACCCATTTTTTTAAGTCTTGGCAAGTGTTTTTCGAAAGCGTTAAAAGTGCCTTCGGGCGTGTACTGTCTTACGTTGACTTCATAGATATTGGTAGTGCGTTTCCATTCTTGTGGGTTTTCCATAGTTTGATTCTGAGTTTTACAGGATAATAATAAAGCGGCGATTGCCGGGATAAGAATGAGTTTTTTCATTATAAAAAATTTCTTTTAAGGTTGTGAATTGTCTATTCTGTAAATGTAATAAAAATAAAAAAAGCGGGAAAATCTGAGTTTGTTGATGTTTGGTAAATGTGAGAACAGTATTATTGTTCTAATTAAAATTTTTAAGGCTAATTTTTATAATATATTGATATTTAAAACCTGTTGTGCATTTAGCACAAATTAATTTTTATTTTGTTTAAACTTCTTTTGAAAACGAAGAAATTCAGATACTGAATCATCGTAAAAGATGTTATTTTCGATGCTATTCTTGTAGCTAAACCT
>JAGNPP010000222.1 GCA_017989575.1 Chryseobacterium sp. | reverse complement strand
GAATGACTGTAGCTTTTTAAGACACAAAACCTTAATACATAATGCTAATACACTTTTCGCTCACCCATTTATTGTTTTTATATTCTATAAAAGATTCTCTGTCAATATGTGAACCTTCAAATTTATAACATACATAAAATTTAGTTGGGGAAATCTTTTTGTATTTGATTAAAGTGATTAAACATTCATAATTCTTTCCTTTATACTTTTCAACACCAAAATCTACTATTCGTTTACGGAAACTTATTTCTCTTTTTAATGGGTTTTTAAAATTATAAAATTGAATATAGAAACTCTTTTTATCTTTTAAGAAACCACGCTCTTTATTACCATTACATAAATTTAAAGCTAATTCTATTAGAGTTGTCAAGTCTTCATTAGGAGCTTGATATTCCTGCTTTTTCTCACAAGAATAACATAGAAATAATACTAGGAATATTAATAAAAATCGATTTTTCATTTCTTTTTTATCATTAATGCTGCACATCTGAAATTATTAATTGTGTAATCTCTAATTTTATTGATGATGGATTGTCTTTCAAATATATAATTACTTTTCCAAAAATATTTAACCAACAAATAAACCTATAACAATTTCTAATTCTTATTTTTGCAAAAAATTTGGAGCTTGGTAAGGATAGCAGAACATAACGATTGGGTGGTATATTGTATTCTCGGGAGTATTTTTATATACATTATCCTCCTCTCCGTTTTCCAGAGAAATGCCAACATCAAGGATTTTCTTTTGCAAAAGATGGATGACTCCAGCAATCTGACGCCATCTTGGGTCATCATTTCTATCGTGAGATGTGTGATGCTTTCTTTGCTACTATCTCAGTTTGTTCCAGTGGTTCCAAAAACTGTTTCTGATATTCAATTGTTTGGCTTTCAGGTTAATAAAATTGGATTCACTTTGCTAACATTGTTTGCATTTGATCTTATCAGAAGCCTACTGACGTTTTTTTTCTACTCCAGCATCGGCAATGGGAAAAACCTAAAAGGCCTAACATTGGTTGCCAGCAAATTCTATTTTTTAGAATCTATTGCTTTTATGACGACAGGATTTGCTCTTTTTTATTTTCCGATAGATCTTACGCGTTATTTCTATTTTATAATTGGTCTGTTTATTGGATCTTTCCTGCTGAAAAATCTCATATATTTTTTTCACAAACAGTCTATTTTGCCCGAAAACTGGTATTATAAATTTTTGTATATTTGCACGCTTCAAATAGTGCCGGTTTTGGTACTTTGGAAGTTCTTGTTTTATTAAACATATTAAGATGAAAATCAAATCTATTTTAGTTTCACAACCCGCTCCGAATGAATCTTCACCTTATTTGGAAATAGCGAAAAAAGAGAAAATCAAAATCGATTTTCGTCCTTTCATCCACGTTCAGGGTGTGGATGCAAAAGATCTCAGAACGCAGAAAATAGACCTTACTCAATACACGGGAATCATTTTCACAAGCAAAAACGCAATCGATCATTATTTCCGTCTTGCGGAAGAAATGAGGTTTACGGTGCCAGATTCTATGCGTTACATCTGCCAATCAGAAGCGATTGCCAACTATTTGCAAAAACATATTGTTTACAGAAAAAGAAAAATCAGCTTCGGCGAGAAAAACTTTTCAGATTTGACAGCATTGTTCAAAAAATACCCTTCTGAGAAATATCTTTTACCTTCTTCTGACGTTCTTGGCCCAGAGATTCCGAAAGTTTTGGATGCTGCCAATGTGGACTGGACAAAAGCCGTGATGTACAAAACGGTTGCAAGTGACTTGACAGATATTACGATCAAAGATTACGATATGTTGGTTTTCTTCAGCCATCAAGGAATCAAGTCTTTGGGAATCAATTTCCCAGAATTCAAACAGGAAGAAACAAAAATTGCTGTTTTCGGAACTACAACTCAAGCAGCCGCAGAGGAAGCTGGATTAACAGTAAACGTAATGGCGCCAACCAAAGAAACGCCGTCTATGACAATGGCGATAGAAAAATACATCAAAAGCATCAATAGGTAATTATTGACTTCATAAATTGGAACCGTCCCGAAAATTTCGGGATGGTTTTTTGTTTAATTTTGTTACCTCTGAAAATCATTTCAGACCAAAAATTTCCAAAGAATGAACGCTCCAAAAGCAAAAAAAATAGATCAACTTCTCGAAATTCACAACGATAAAAGGAATGATCCTTATTTCTGGATGAATGAAAGAGAAAATCCAGAAGTCATCCAATATTTGGAAGATGAAAATGCCTACACAAATTTTGTGATGAAGGAAACGGAAGACTTTCAAAACGATTTGTACGAAGAAATGAAAGCCCGCTACAAAAAGGATGACGAGTCTTTGCCTTATTTTTTCAATGGCTATTGGTACATTGTGAGATATGAAGCGGGGAAAGAATATCCGATTTTCGCCAGAAAATTCCAAGCTTTAGAAAATGAAGAGGAAATACTTCTCGATGTGAATATTTTGGCGGAAGGCGAAGCTTTTTTCGAAACTGGAAGTATGTCCGTCAGCGTGAACAACGATATTATGGCTTATTCTACGGATAATGTTGGAAGAAGAATTTATAAAATCTATTTCAAAAATCTGAAAACCGGTGAGATCTATCCAGACATCATAGAAAATGCAACCGGAAAAGCGGTTTGGGCAAATGACAATGAACACGTTTTCTATATCAGAAAAGATGAAAGCCTGAGAGCATTCCAAATCTATCGCCATAAGTTGGGAACAAATTCAACCGAAGATGTTTTGATTTTCCACGAGGAAGACGAGACTTTTGATGTCGGGATTTTTAAAACTAAATCTTTAGAATATATTTTCATTGCTACTTCTTCTACCAATGAAGATGAGATGAGATTCATTCCTTCCAATGATGTTTTTGCGGACTGGAAAATTATTCAGGAAAGAACTGAGGATTTGGAATATTCGGTTGAGCATTATCAAGATGATTTTTACATCATTACTAATGCTGATGACTCTACGAATTTCAAAATTGTAAAGACCAAAGTTGATAATCCATCGATTGAAAACTGGGAAGATTTCATTCCGCACAGAGAAAATGTGTTGCTAGAAGGTTTTGAGATTTTTAATGACTATTTCGTTTTGGAAGAAAGAGAAACAGGTCTTCTTCAAATCAAAATCATCGAAAGCAAAACTGGAAATTCCCATTATCTGCCATTTTCCGACCCGACTTACACCGCGTACATCGGAACGAATCTGGAATTTGATACCGAAAAATTACGTTTTGGATATACATCATTAACAAAGCCAGCTTCAACCTTCGAATACGATATGAAGGAAAAAACCACCACACTTCTGAAAGAACAGGAAGTTTTAGGCGGAAAATTCCACAAAGAAAATTATATTTCAGAAAGAATCTGGGCAACTGCAAGAGACGGAAAACGAGTTCCGATTTCTTTGGTTTATCACAAAGACACGAAAAAATCTGAAAATACGCCACTTCTCCTTTATGGTTACGGAAGTTACGGTCACACGGTAGATGCGAGCTTTTCCAGCACCAGATTATCGCTTTTAGACCGAGGTTATATTTTTGCCATCGCACACATCCGAGGTGGCGAATATCTTGGCAGAGAATGGTACGAAGACGGAAAAATGCTTCAAAAGAAAAATACTTTTTTTGATTTCATCGACACCGCAAAACATTTAATATCAGAAAATTACACGTCGCCAAAACATCTATATGCAATGGGCGGAAGTGCTGGCGGACTTTTGGTTGGCGCCGTGATGAATTATAATCCGGAACTTTTCAACGGGATTGTGGCGCAAGTTCCTTTTGTGGACGTGGTTTCGACGATGTTGGATGATACAATTCCTTTGACAACCGGAGAATACGACGAATGGGGAAATCCGAATGAGAAAGAATATTATGATTATATGAAATCCTATTCGCCTTACGATAATATCGAAGCGAAAGATTATCCTAACCTATTAATTACCACAGGATTCCACGATTCTCAAGTTCAATATTGGGAACCTGCAAAATGGACAGCTAAATTGAGAGAATTGAAAACGGATGACAACATTTTGATTTTCAAAACCGATATGAGTTCTGGTCACGGCGGTGCAAGCGGACGTTTTGAAAGTTTGAAGGACATTGCTTTGGAATACGCATTTTTGTTTAAAGTAGAAGGTTTAAAAAATTAATTATGAGCGAAGCAGAAATCTGGAAAAAAGTAGAACGGTTTTTCGAAGTTAATTTTCAAACCGAAAAAAACCCACCAATTGATACTTTATTGTTCATCATTGGTGTTCAGGAATTGGGAAGCGGACAACAGAAATTTACGAAAGATGACAAGCTCAATCTTTTGCACATCGCCGTTTGCAGATTGTTGGAACCTTTTGGTTACTACAAATTCACGCATTACGAAGATGGCTGGCCTCATTACGACAAGTTGGATGATTTGCCAGAATTGAAACCAAACGAACAATCGCTTTTGATGAAAAAAGCGATTATTCAGTATTTTGAAGATGAGGAAATTGATTTGGAGTAAATGATTTGGTGATTTGTTGAATCGTTAATTTGTAAAATCGTTAAACCGTTAATTTGCTAAATTGACAGTTTTA
>JAGNPP010000221.1 GCA_017989575.1 Chryseobacterium sp. | reverse complement strand
GTCAATTCTCTGTCTTCAAATGGAAAAGTAAATTCTACTGCATCCGGTCTGTCTTGTACAAGAGTCGTCAACTTCGATTTATCAAGCTTCAGAACCTGTGCATCTCTTGCAGCTTGTCTGTAAACTGCTTTCTTAGAATTAGCCTCATCTACCGAGAAAAGACTTACTTTTTTAAAACTCACTCTTTTGGAGTGATAATCTTTCACTTCTCTAGCAACGTGTCGCAACGACTGTGCAGAAAAAAGAGAGAAAAGAAAAACTGTAAACGACAGTTGTAAAATTTTCTTCATAATACTTTTTTTAAATTTATACAAAAAAAGCAATTTAATTTCAAATTTCATCTCAAAAATAGAATTTTAACTATTTAATCATAATTCAAAAAATTCCGTAATCTAATTTTTAAGACTTGTTAAAAGAAAAAAATTCTCAATTATTATCCTCTTGGTATTTTTTATTAATAAAAATAATATCTTCTCAAATATATTCATTAAGTCTTCTTTTGATATCATATTCATATTTTATCTTCTATCAATAAAAAGTATCTTTGCAAAAAAATTCCCGATGCTGTATTCCGTTATCAAAGCGATTCACATTATTTTTATGGTAAGTTATTTTGCCGGGATTTTCTATTTGGTAAGACTTTTTGTTTATTATAAAGACACAGACGAGTTTGATGAAGTTAAACAAAAGATTCTAAGAAATCAATACATCTTTATGGCAAGCAGACTTTGGAATATCATTACCATTCCTGCGGGAATATTGATGTTGACAAGCGGATTGACAATGATTTTTTTGAATTCTGGATTGATGAAAACGCCTTGGTTCCATTTGAAATTGACATTTTTAGTAGTACTTGGAATCTACCATTTTTGGTGTTGGAAAAAAGTGAAAGAACTCAAAAAACTGAATGGCGATATTCTACCAACCACCAACATCAAACTTCGACAGTTTAATGAGATTGCTACTTTCATTTTATTTGCCGTCGTGTTTACAGTAATCCTCAAATATTCCGTTATAGAATATTGGTGGCAATTGCTTCTTGGATTTTTCGGAATCATCATTTTGATAAGTTCAATCGTCAAACTTGTTAATAAGAAAAAAGAATCAAGAAAATAAAAAAGGCTTCGAGAACCTCAGCCTGACAAACGTTAAAGTTTAGAGAACATCAGCCTGACAAAAAACTAAAAACCAAACACCATCAACCAACAACTATCAACTAAACTATGATTGCAATATTCAAAAAAGAACTTTGGAATTTTTTCGGAAACTGGAGCGCGTGGATTATCATTGGTGCTTTCAGTATTATCTCAGCACTTTTCCTTTTCTTCTTCGAGAATGACTTTAATATTTTCGACATCGGAAGTGCAACAATTCAAAGTTTTTTCGTGCTTTCGCCTTGGCTTTTTATGTTCATCATTCCGGCAATCAGTATGCGAACTTTGGCTGAGGAACAGCAATCCGGAACTTTGTTTTGGCTGTTTTCTCAACCTGTGAAAATCACGGAAATCGTTGGTGGGAAATTCCTTTCTGTTTGGTTGGTCGGGATTTTGTGCTTGTTGCCATCTTTGGTTTATTACTACACGGTTTACGTTTTGGGCGTTCCGGAAGGCAATATTGATGGAAGTATGACATTTGGAAGTTACATCGGATTAATAATCTTAATAGCCGCTTTCTCAGCAGTTGGAATTTTGGCTTCCTCACTTTCATCAAACCAAATTACCGCTTATCTTTTGGGCGTTTTCATTTGTTTCATCGCATATTTCGGGATTGAGCAATTGGCGAGTTACAAATTGCTCGGAGGCGCAGATTACATCTTGCAAAATATCGGCTTCTATCAGCATTTTTTGGCTTTTACAAGAGGACAAGTTGATACAAGAGACGTTTCTTATTTCCTATTCGTTATCTTTTTGGGATTAGGATTGGCGAGTTGGTTTGTCTGGAAGAAGAAATAGGGAAAGATTCAAGAAAAAAGTAAAAAGATAAAAGAGTCAATTGGAACGTTGAATCTGCAGCCCGGCTTGAGTGGAAATCCTTTTTTGTGGCTGGAAAAGCCAAGGCAAAAAGATTGGGAACGGAAGACGGATAAAGCTGCCCAAATAATTAAAAACAAAAAATCCATCAACAGACAACTAACAACTGTCAACTATTATTAAAGATGAATAAAAAAAATAAAATCACACTTATCATTATCACAGTTCTTCTCATCATCGGGATGAGCGGATTGGTTTACAAACGTTTCGATTTGACGGCGGAAAAACGATACACACTTTCGGATTCCACCATCAAAGTTTTGGAAAATGTGAACAAACCGATGATGATAGAAGTCTATCTGGATGGCGATTTCCCAGCTTCTTTCAAACAGCTTCAGAATGAAACCAAATTTATGTTGGACGAGTTCCGAAAAATCAATCCAAAAATCGATTACAAATTCCGTGACCCGATTGCTGAGAAAATTCCGCAAGACACGCTGGCTGGAATGGGAATGCAACCTTCCATCCTACCTGATATGAAAAAAGGGAAAGTCTCGGAAATCGTGATGTTTCCGTACGCGGCAATCAAATACAATGGTTATGGAACGGCGGTTCCGCTCATCATCCAACAATCGGGGATTGATGCAACAACGCAACTCAGCAAATCTATCGAAAGCTTAGAATATAATTTTGCATCAACCATAAAAGGTTTATCCGAAGAAACTACCAAGAATGTTGGTTTTTTGGTTAATCAGCAAGAGTTAAGTCCCGATCAATTTCAAGGATTTTTGGATGTTGCGATGGAAAATTACAACGTTGGACCCGTGATTCCGGAAAACAAAACCGAACTTTCATTAGCCGACGTTCCGAAATTGAAACAAATGGACGCGCTTGTGATTGCTAAACCTAGAAAAGCTTTTACGAATAATGAAAAAGTGATTCTGGACCAATACATTATGAACGGCGGAAAAACCCTTTGGATGCTGGACGCTGTGAATGCCGAAATGGATACGCTTTTTCAAGCAAAAAAAATAATGGCTTATCCGCTTGACCTTAATCTGACAGATTTTATGTTCAATTATGGACTAAGAATCAATCCGGCTTTGACGAAGGATATGAAGAAATCGGCTTTGATTAGAATTGTTTCTGGCGAAGTGGCTGGCAATCCGCAATACAGCAGTTTCCTCTGGCCATATTTTCCGTTGGGAATTTCTGAATCCACGCATCCAATTACTAAAAATATCAATCCTGTAAAATTTGAATTTCCAACTTCGATTGATACTTTGGGAAGAAAAAATATAAAGACCAGAGTTCTCTTCGAATCGAGCGAAAGAACCATCACCAAAACAGTTCCGAATTATGTTGCCTTGTCCGAAATCGTTCGCGCAGACAGCATCGGCGAGATGGAACGTCCTACTCCACCGAAAATTTTTGCTGTTGCTTTGGAAGGAAAATTCACCTCGGCATATTCTACAAGAAGTGAGAAAAACGGTTATCCTAATTTCAAATCGCAAAGTCCGGACAACAAAATGCTCGTGATTGCCGATGGCGACATTGCAAGAAACCAAATCTGGAAAGGAAAACCGCTTCCTTTGGGCGAAGATTTGCTCACCAAAGAACATTACGGAAATGCACAATTCCTCAGAAATGCCTTGGATTATCTTTTGGATGACAGCAATCTGATGGAACTCAGAAACCGCTCGATTGAAATCCGTTTGCTGGACAGAGAACGCGTGGAAGAAGAACGTTCGAAATGGCAATGGATTAATTTGCTCTTACCATTGGGGATTTTGGGGATTTTGGGTGCCGGGTTTTATTTTATTAGGAAGAAAAGATTTTCTTAAAACAATTATAGTGTCATTATAAAACCACAAAAGTCACAAAAGAAAATTGAAAATAAAGATTTAAAAAGAACAAAAAAGATGACTCGTGAAAACGTCTTCTTTTTTGTTATTTTGTAAAACTTAAAAAAACACGATAACTTTTGTGACTTTTGTGGTTTGAAAATATTAAAACAATGAAAAACCTTCTATTAGCTTTAATATCCGGAGTTTTACTCGCCATTTCTTGGCCAACTTACGGGATTCCGTTTTTTATATTTTTCGCATTTGTACCTTTATTGATGATGGAACACAACATCGCAAAATTCAGTGATATCAAAAGGAAAAGCTTGGCGATATTTGGTTTGTCCTATCTTACGTTTGTCATTTGGAATGCCGTTACGACGGGTTGGCTTTACAATTCCAAACTTCCGGATGGGAGCAATTCGCTCTTGGCAGTTTTGTTTCCGGTTTTGACAAATGCCTTTTTTATGTCAATCATTTTTCACTTCTATCGACTTTACAAAAGAAGTCAGGGAACGTACTTCGGATTGGTATTTTTTGTGGTGATTTGGATGGCTTTTGAGAAGTTGCATTTGGTTTGGGAATTCACTTGGCCTTGGCTGAATCTCGGAAATGTCTTTGCAGATTATCATCAATTCATCCAATGGTATGACACTTTGGGCGCAACTGGCGGAAGTTTCTGGATTTTGATTTGCAACGTTCTCGCATTTTACACTTTGAGGATTTGGGAAGCCGGAAGAATCAGAAAATCATTGATAAAAAATGTATCGATGCTGGCT
>JAGNPP010000038.1 GCA_017989575.1 Chryseobacterium sp. | reverse complement strand
GTTCTTATGATACCAATATTTGAACAAGGTAAAGGTAAAGGTAAAGGAATTGGACATTCAATAAATTCTTTTTTAAAAAGATTCACTGATATTTGTCAAAAAGCAAAGGCTGAAAATAGAAGAAAGACGTTTGCATTTATATTATATAATTTTGAAGATTCAGCTATTGAAAAGTTACTTAAGGATGAAGGTGTTTTTACTAAATTAGATAGATTGACAGGAAATTCACTTGATGTCTTTTATCTCCATTCCAACGATGATGCTAGTATAAAAGGATTTAATGAAATTATTTTACATTCATTTAATTTCAAAGAGTATGTAGAAGTACCTTGTGTTATTTTCTTTGATGTTTTTGATTTAGAAGTTGAAGATGCAAATGTTGTTGAAATTGAACAAGATAATATTTTGTTAGGATTCAATGAAATAGCTATAATATTACAAAAGCAAATAAATTCTGAAAATGACTTTTACAATAATAAATCTATTAAAAGTAAAGGACTAAAAATTCTTTATAAAATTAGTGATAAAGTTGCAACTGGTCTAGTAGTTAGTAAAATTAAAGATTTATTAAGTAACTTAAATTCATAATGCAAAAATTTAAATAAATTTGATGAGAACAATAATTACAAAAAGAAATTTCTTACCATTAATTTTGTTTGCGTTAAGTGTAGTATTATGCTGGTGTAGTTTAAGCTATATAACTTCTTCTTGGAAACTATTGTTTGATGACTTTTATACTTTCACATCTGAGTATAAAGGTAATTTTTACGAGACAAAAGCTTACAATAAGTTTATGGCAGAATTTGAAGCTTTAAATATAACCTATGCAATAAATCTTTCCTTATTCTCGTTGATTTTATTTTTTTACATTATCATTAAAAATCAAAAAGGCAGTTCGATTTTGCTTGGTTTTTTATATTTGTTCCTTGCGTGGCTAATAATAACCAATTTTGAATTTAATAAAATCGATACAATTTCAACGAGGGACTTAGGTGAAAATTTTATTTTAATACTAATTCTATTTTCTCCCTATTTATACTTTATTTTGTTCGATACAATTATTGGAGTAAAAATTGACATTGCTGAAAATATTATTTCTAATAAAAAAAATGAATCCAATAATTCAATTGAAGAACTACATCAATTGAGAGAAAAAGGAATTATTTCTTCAGAGCAATTTTCAGATAAAAGAACACTTGTATTGCGAGAGCAAATAAAGACAGAATTTCTTGTTTCTAATGAATACAAAACATTACTTGGCTTGAAAGATAGAGGGATGTTTACAAAGCAAGAATTTGACGAAAAAATAGAAGAGATTATTAATAAAAAGCTTAACTAAAATCCAATTTATTAAGTTCTAGTTAAGCTTGATATTTTTTCATTTTTTTGAAAAATCAAATCCCTCCTGACAAACAACTGTCACAGCCTCGCTGTACATTTGTATCAAATAAAAACAAACTATTATGAATGCAACAGCAACAGTCCTCAACTCACAACAACTTTTAATCCATTGGCAAGGTCACAGAAATCTGACCAGGAGAGTGATAGAAGCTTTTCCTGAAAAAGATTTATTCGAATTTTCAATCGGTGGAATGAGACCATTTTCCAAATTGACATTAGAACTTTTGGCAATCGCCGGACCAGCTTTGAAAGCCATTGTTAACGGTTCGGAAAATACTTTCGACGAAGAAGCTTTCCAGCCAACCACAAAAGCTGAAATCCTTTCAAAATGGGACGAGCAGACGGAAGTTATCAATGAATATTTCAGTCAGATTTCTGAGGAACGTTTTCAGGAAACTTTCAATTTATTTGGACAATATGAGTTTCCGGTTTATCAGAATATTCTTTATTTTGTTGATAATGAGATTCATCACCGTGGTCAAGGTTACGTTTACCTAAGAGCTTTGGGAATTGAACCTCCGTTTTTCTGGGAAAGAGAAAGGTAGAAAAGTAACTTAAAAGTCTTCGACTCCGCTCAGACTGACAATGTTTTAATATTGAAATTAATATTAGAGAGATGTCACACTGAGCGGAGTCGAAGTGTTTTGTAATTTTATTTAATATTTTTAGAAATATTGGCAATCGAATCCGTCATCGTATCCTTGAGATATTCCGGTTCAATAATCTCTGCATAATCTGCAAATGTAATCAACCAGCGCGGAAAACCCTCGTCAATCCAACTCGTTTCGAAGGTCAATAGCATTCCGTTTTCCGTTTCTTCATCGGCAATCCAGCCATAATATTTCATCGAATGCATAATGTGAGGCATTATTTTCTTCTCAACCAAAAGCTTGACTTGGACTTTTTCCGTATTTGATTTTTGCTTGTAATCAGCGACTTTTCCATATTCCTGATGAAAAGGATTTTCGGTTTTAATGATTTTCAAAATTCTGTCAACACGGAATTGTCGGTAATCTTTCCGCATCGTACAAAACGCCATCACATACCAATAATTGAATTCATAAAAAATTCCAACCGCTTCAATTATTCGTTCCGAAGCTTCGGTTTTTGCACTTTCATAATTGATTTTCAGTTGCGTTTTCTCAGAAATACTTTCCAGAATGGTCGGCATAATATTTTTAATAGAATCCGTTTTTTCCGGCTGATAAGAATAGATGTTGATTTGATTTTCAATATCGGTCACCAGATTTTTCTCCGAATTTCGAAGGACAGATTTCACTTTTTCCATCGCCGAATTGTAATGAGAACCGAGACTTTCGTGCGAAAAATTCTGCATCAGTTTTTCTGCTGTGAGGAAACTCAAGACTTCTTCTTTCGTAAACATCACAGGCGGAAGTTTGTAACCATCCACCAAAGAATAACCCGAACCAGCTTCCCCAAAAATCGGAATACCGGCATTTTCCAAAGTTTTAATATCTCTGTAAATCGTTCTGACACTCACTTCGAATTTATCTGCCAAATCCTGCGCACGGACAATCGGTTTGCTTTGCAACTGCACCAGAATCGAGGTGACACGGTCTATTTTTTTTATGTAATGGTCTTCATTCATTGTATATCATTTGAAAGGTCTTCGACTCCGCTCAGACTGACACAAAAATATTCATTATTAATGTCACACTGAGCGGAGTCGAAGTGTTTTCGTTATAAATTTTACTCATCTCTGTTATTTAAAATTATCAATAGGAATGGGCTTTAGCCCATTTTAAAGAATAGGCTTAAAAAGGCTTTAGCCGAAATTTAAAATAAGTTTTGGCTAAAGCCTTAGTTGATTGTCTATCTTATCATCGGGCTGAAGCCCTACGCAACTTATAAAAATTTTTGTTAAAATCTCATTCATCTTTATATGTTTTCACCAATCTATCAAGATTCAAACTTCGTGCAGACGCATCGAAGATTTCACGGTAAGTTCCGTATTTTTCATACAATTCTTCGTGCGTTCCGTTTTCCACAACTGCGCCTTTTTTCATCACATAAATCATATCAGAATCCAATATCTGCGACAAAGAATGTGAAATAATCACAACGGTTCGTCCTTGTTTTATGGCATCAAGAGAATTTTTAATTTGTTCCGTTGCGATGGCGTCTAGGCTTGCCGTTGGTTCATCAAGGAAAATAATGGGCGGATTTTTCAGGAATAATCTGGCGATGGCAATTCTTTGTTGCTGACCGCCGGAAAGTTGCGTAGCGTCGTGGTTGTAAGCTTCCGGCAAATCCATAATCTGCTCGTGGAGATAAGCTTTTGTCGATGCTTCTTTTATTTCATCAAATGTGGCGTGCAGATTCCCGTAACGGATATTATCTTCGATGCTTCCTTTGAAAATGTGATTTTTTTGAAGCACCAAACCAAGGTCATCACGCAGAAAATCATTATCAAAATCATTCAGATTGTTGCTATCCAAAAGGATTTCGCCGGAATCTGGTTCGTAAAATTTACAAAGCAAATTAATAATCGTTGATTTTCCTGCGCCACTTAAACCAACCAAAGCAGTGGTTTTTCCATTTTCGATTTTCAGAGAAACGTTGTGAAGGGCTTTCATTCCGTTTGGATAAGTGAAATCCACATTTTTGATTTCGAAGTTTCCTTTGATTGGAATATTATTGATGGTTCCGTTCGGTTCGGTTTCCTCGTCGGCATTCAGGATTTCAAAATAACCTTCGGCATAGATAAAAGCGTCATTCATATCATCATAAATCCTGTGAAGCTGGCGAATAGGCGCAGAAACATTGTTGAACAACATAATGTGAAGCATAATCGCACCAATCGTCATTTGCTGGTCAAGAACCAAATAAACCGTCAAAAGGATAATCAAAACGACACCGAATTGCTCTATAAAAGTCTTCAAACTGTCATAAATAAAACTAGTTCGTCTCGTGTAAAGTTGGCTTTCCATCAGCTTCATCTGAAGATTGTATTGCTTGCTTCCTTCAAATTTTTCACGGACAAAACTTTTGATGACCATTATGGAATTAATCAAATTCAGAAGTCCGGACGTTTTTTGCTCACGTTGATTTCTGAGTGTTCGTCTTACATTTCCTAATTTTTTTGCTTGTCTTGATGTGACATAAAAGTAAATTGGAATCACAAAAGTTGAAACCAATCCGACATAAATATTCTGCATATACATCACAACCAACGCAATGAAAGCTGTTGAAAAAAGCGGAAGAATATCGATGAAAAAGTTCTGAACGAGTTTTGTAAGGCTTTCGATTCCTCTGTCGATTCGGATTTGAAGTTTTCCGGATTCGTGATTTTCGTCGTTGTAATAGGCGATTCGGTAAGTCAGGATTTTGTTGATGGCTTCCTGTGCGAGTTCTGAACTGACATTAATTCTAATCTTTTCACCATAAAATTTCTGCCCAAACTGAATGAAAATATTCGCCAGTTCTTTTCCTAAAAGTATGATTGAAATTAAAGTCAAAACGTGGATTCCCTGTTCCATTGGATTCGGAAGTTGTGTCAGTTTTGTCACTTCGTCCACCGTGTATTTCAAAACCAAAGGATTGACTTGGGCAAATAAAGCACCGATGAAAGTAAGAAGTAGTGTTACGAAAATCATCATTCGATAAGGCTTGATGAAGCGTCGCAACTGCTGATAAATATGAATAAGATTGGTGGTTTTTTGAAATGGCTTTTTCATTATAGCAATTTAAGAATTAATTTGAATGGAGTTCAACACAAAGACACAAAAGGATTTTTTGTAATTGATGCGTTTTTAAGGCACAGTGAAAATCAAAGATTTTTTGATTCTGACGAAGTCAAGCTTTGTGCCTTAAATATTCCAGTTTTTTAAATGATTCTTTGTGCCTTTGTGTTAATTTACGGATTCGAAAAGATTCTTACCCGCTTAAAATATAAAAACCTTAATTTTAAACTTTCATAAAAACTGAGAATGAAAATATATACAAAAACCGGCGACAAAGGCGAAACCGGACTTTACGGCGGAAGCAGAATCTCCAAAGCCAGCGCAAGAGTGGAATCTTACGGCAACATCGATGAACTGAATGCGAACATTGGCGTTGCGAAATCTCATATTGAAGATGAAGAAGTTATTTCTCAACTCAAGAAAATCCAATTCGACCTTTTTACGGTTGGTTCCGAAGCTTCAACACCGATTGATAAATTGTTTTTGGCGAATGGAAAAGCGAGATTACCATTGGTAATTTCCGACAAAGAAATCGAAGAATTGGAAACTTGGATGGATGCAATGGAGGAGAAAGTGGAGCCTTTGCAATATTTCATTTTGCCCGGTGGTGGAAAAGCAGCGACGTTTCTTCACGTGGCGAGAACAGTTTGCAGACGTGCGGAACGCAGTTTGGTTTTCCTGAATCAATCGGAAGAAGTGCGACCGGAATTAATCAAATATTTGAATCGTTTGTCCGATTATCTTTTCATTCTGGCAAGATATGTTTCGAAATTGAATAATGAGTCGGAGGAATATTGGAATCCTAATGATAGAAAGTAACAAGTTTTTGTCATTCCGTAGGAATCTAGATTGTTGAGATTCCTACGGAATGACAAAACTACTTTATTCTAAAATCATATAAATAAAATTATGAGAAATGTTTTTCTCTGTTTATTCGGAGCAACCATTTTAAGTTCTTGTACAGTTTCAAAACCGACTAATGAAACTGAAAAAGGCTTTTTCTTCAAGACGAAACATAAAAAGGATAATGAAAAATAAAGCGCTACTTTTCATCAACGGAGAACCGCCAAAACAATTTCCAAATCTATCAGGTTATAAGTTAATTGCCTGTACAGATGGCGCTTTTCATTATTTGAAAGAATTGGATTTTCCTTTGGATAAACTGGATTTTATTTCCGGCGATTTCGATTCATTTAATTTGGAAACGTTTCGAGAGCCTCAGCGTGACAGTTTTGAAATCATTGAAACACCAGACCAAAACAAAACCGATTTCCACAAAGCGATAGAAATTATTCTTGAAAAAGGTTTTGAAAACATTGATGTTTACGGTGCAAGTGGAGGAGAGCAAGACCATTTTCTTGGGAATTTGAGCGTCGCTTTTTTCTTTAAAGATAAATTGAATCTTAGATTTTTTGATAATTATTCGTCATATTATTTTATTCCAAAAGAATTCTCAATTTCTGATGTTAAGGACAATATGATTTCGTTAATGCCGTTTCCGATTGCAAAAAACATTGAAACCAAAGGTTTGAAATGGCCTTTGTATAAAGAAGATTTGATTCTTGGAGAAAGAATTGGTACGAGGAATATTGCAGAGAATCAGGAGGTTTCGATTAAATATAAAGAGGGTGATTTGCTGATTTTTGTTGGGAAATGATTCATTATTTTTTATAAAATTATTAACGTATAAATTCAGTTTTTTTAATCACTTTTGTACCGTAAAACAATTAACTTTTTTTAGCCGGAAATGAAAATAAAATATTCTGAACTAATTGACCAAACGCTCTATTTTCCTACAGAGGAATTCAATGTGGAAGAGAATAGTCTGAAATTTCACGACATCAACCTGATGGAGGTTGTGGAAAAATTCGGAACTCCATTGAAGTTCAATTATTTACCAAAAATTTCTCAGAATATTGAAAGGGCAAAATTCTGGTTCAAAGAAGCTTTTGAAAAGAACGATTACCAAAAATCTTACAGATATTGCTACTGTACAAAATCCAGCCATTTTGCATTCGTTGTAGAAGAAGCGTTGAAAAATGACATCAGTCTGGAAACGTCTTCCGCTTACGATATGGATATCGTGAAATCCCTTTACGGCAAAGGAAAAGTAACGAAAGACATCGAAGTAATTTGCAATGGTTTCAAAACCGATGATTATTTGGTGAAAATTTCAGACCTGATTAACAGCGGTTTCGAAAATATCACTCCGATTCTTGACAATTACAGAGAACTGGATAAGCTGACAGAAAGCATCGACAGAACTTTTGACATCGGAATCAGAATTGCGGCGGAAGAAGAACCGAAATTCGAATTTTATACCTCAAGATTAGGAATCGGATACAAAGATATCATCCCATATTACAGCCAGAAAATCGCTGAACATCCGAATGCAAGACTGAAAATGCTTCACTTTTTCATCAATACTGGAATCAAAGACACGGCGTATTATTGGAATGAATTGTACAAATGTCTTCGCGTTTATGCAAGGTTGAAAAAGATTGCGCCGGAAGTGGATTCTCTTAATATTGGTGGTGGTTTTCCAATCAAAACTTCACTTAATTTCGATTATGATTATCAGTATATGGTCAACGAGATTGTGTCTCAAATCAAGAAATTCTGTGAGGAAGAAGGTGTTGAAGAACCAAATATCTACACGGAATTCGGAAGTTTTACGGTTGGAGAAAGTGGTGGACATTTATATAAAATCATTTCTCAGAAACGTCAAAACGACAGAGAAAAATGGAATATGATTGATTCATCTTTTATGACAACTTTGCCTGATACTTGGGCGATTTCCCGTCACTTCATTATGTTGCCACTTAACCGTTGGGAAGATTCTTACGAAAGGGTTTTTCTTGGTGGATTGACTTGTGATTCAGATGATTACTACAATTCTGAGCAACATACGAATGCCATTTATCTTCCTGTTTTCAATGAGACAAAAGCTTTGTACATCGGATTTTTCCACACCGGCGCTTATCAGGAAACGATTGGCGGTTACGGCGGTGTTCACCACTGTTTGATGCCTCAGCCAAAACATATTTTGATTGATAAAGACGAAGATGGAAATTTCACTTACGAACTTTTCCGTGAAGAACAAAGAGCGGAAGATGTTCTGAAACTTTTGGGATATTAAAATAGAAATTAGAGTTTATATTTAAACTAAAAAAGACTTCAAATTGAAGTCTTTTTGTATTTTATTTCTTGGTAAAATTGTAAGTTTTTCCGTTTTGCAGAAGTTGCATCTTGTTCGTTTCCGGAAAGAAAGTAAGTGTGATTCCCGCCTGTTCAAATCTGAATTGGTCTTTCTCTACAAGTCCCAAAGAAAATTCTGGCTGACCTTTTCCTTGTCCGAAAAGTTTGTCATCATTCACAAAAACTTTGAGGTCTAATGGAATGTCCGATGATGTGTAATCGCCGAGATATTTTTTAAACTTACCATCATAAGATGCCATTTCACTTTTGTTTTCAAATTTCGGATAATTAAAATCTTCATTGAAGAAAATATTCAAAATTCCTACGTACAAGGCGTTATGTGGATATTCCTCTCCATTGATGACGATTGAAATTGAATAATCTTCCTTTTTGCTGTATGACACTACCGAATGGGTTCCAGCCGTATCGCCACCGTGACCAAATGAAACTTGATTGTAGAAAGGAACAGCCATAATTCCCAATCCAAAATCCAATTTGCTTCCGGGTTTTGGCAACATCTTTTCCAATGTTTCTTTTTTTACGAATTTTCCATTGAACAAGGCGTTGATGAAAAGATTCATATCATTTGGTGTTGAAACGATATCGCCCAATCCGATACAATTTCTGAAATCAAAATCTTCAACTTCTGTCCATTTTCCATCTTCATTTTTGTAAGATTTAAAAACATTTTTCGGATTGTCTAATACAGAGAAAGTGTTTTTCAGATTGGCTTTGCTCAGGATATTTTCTTTCAGGATGACATTGTAAGGCTTCTTATAAATTTTTACCAAAATTCTGCTCAGCAAATAATATCCAGAATTGGAATATCTCGTCTTTTCACCCGGCTGAAATTCCACGCCTTGTGCTTTTATAGTGTCCATAATTGCCTTGTCTCCAACGGATTTTTTAAAAATCCATTGGTAATTCTCGCCCACATAATCACCTAATCCGCTGGTGTGATTCAGCAAAGATTCGATTGTTATTTTGTCAGCGTTTGGAGCTTCAGGATAATACTTGGAGAGTTTATCTTGGATGTTCAGTTTTCCTTTTTCAGCCAATTGCATTAGCATTGTTGCGGTAATCAATTTGCTTACGGAGCCAATCTGGTAGCCGGTTTCTGAGTTCCATTTTACATTCGGTAATTGGTTTTGTCCGAAGTCTTTTTGATAAACTTCTTTGCCTTTTCGGAAGATAGAAATACTACCGATGCCTTGTTTATTCTTGGTAATGTAATCGAGAAAATCATCCAATTTTTTATTGTCAATTTCTCTGTTGCCGATGTCTTTCACTCTTTCATTCTTAGGATTCGGTTCTTCATCGCCATTACTTTTAAAAAGATCTAAAGGAAATGAACGGCCTTTTTGAGTTAAAGTTCCTTCGAAATGGTCTTTCAAAAATTGTCCTTTGTAAGAAGCATCGAGTTCATTCATCTCGAAAATCAATTCATTATTATTGAATTCAGTTTTATCAACCGTGATGATCTTATCGCCTTGCTTCGGGCTTTTGGCGGTTGAGATATAAGCATTATTTTCTTTTTTAATATCAAGAATTAGAGGTAGTTGCATTCCTCCCAAATCGAGTTCGCCTTTCCAAGAACCTGTTAAATCTTGGGCGTAGAAAGTCTGTGCTAATAAAATCAGCACCAGTAATAGTTTGGTTTTCATATTATTTTTGGATTAAAGTATTGTCTGACTAATGATTGTAATGATGAGTGAAACCACCACGAATGCGACGATGTGTTGCCATTTTTTAATATTGGTCGCTGTCTTGAAACCATTGAAAAAGAGTACAAAACTGTAAACAAGAAAAGGCAATGTGATACATCCTGCAATCGCTACGATTATCAAATCTGTCATTTCTATTTTAGCTATATTTCCCGCACTTTTCGCAATATTGACATTAGCTTCTTTGATAAAAGGAAGTACCATCATAGGCATTGTAATGATGAGCGGAATCTGAGAAATCAAAACTGTGTTGATGATGTCAATAATTCTCGTTCTTTTATTAATGAATTTTGCAAGAATTAATAAAACAACGATGGCAAAAATGTAACTCAACGAATTGATTTTCACAACATCCCAAATCGTTTGCTCTTCCTCAAGTATTGATAAATGAAAGATAGAATCATTGATCATTTCTGCATAAAAACAACCAAAAAAATTAAGAATAAAAAAGATGATCCCAACAGCCAGAATATGTTTGTCATCAAATTTCTCAAACGGATTAAAGATAGTTTTCCACTTCATAGCTTATGTTTTTACAGTAATGTTGGGGTTTATTTTAAGAACTTCATTTTTGAAATCTTCAAAACTTTGAGGCGAGATCACAACACTTTCGTTTTGATAATATATTTCGACTCTTCCAATGATGCTTGGAGCTGGAGATGAAAGTAGATTCCAAGTTTTCTCAATTTTGTAAATGTCTTTTACATCAATTTTAGTTGTTCCAAATACTGAATTTCTGATATAAAGAAATTCTTCATCCAAAGAATATTTTATAGAAAAGCAAAGACCTAAGATTAGCCCAAAAATGCTAGTTAAAATTGCAATAGCTATCCAATTTTTGTTGGTGAATTCGTGATAGTTTGTAAGGATCAAAACTGCTAAAACAAATAGCAATATTTCCCATCCAATTTTTACAGGAATATTTTTCATTAAGCATTATTTTAGTTTTGAAGTTTTTTCACTTTTTCGATGAGGTCGTCCATTTTGTTTCTCATAGTTGGATAAGAAAGTTCGGCCTGCTTCGCCATTTCTTTGATGCTTCCGCTGGAGAGAAAAAAGTTGAGAATGAAATCCTGGTCTTCTCTGCTCAGTTTCAAAAGAACAGGAAGTTCATAATTTCCATTCACGTTCGTTTCGCAAGACGGGCATTTCATCTGGCTAACATTGAGTGTGTGGTCACAGCTTGGACAAACGATTGGAAGTTTCATTTTCTTTAATATTGTTTTACAAATGTAATAATTATTTTAATAAAGTTAAAGTAATTTTTAATTTTATTAAAGATTACTTGAGTTAATGATATAAAAAAACAAATTTCCACAGAATGGAAATTTTAATTGGTGAGACCTAGTTTTTATGGCTAATTCAATAATTGTATTAATAAAAGACGGATTTGATGCCTTAGCCAAAACATATTTTGATTGATAAAGACGAAGATTGAAACTTCACATACGAGCTTTTCCGTGAAGAACAAAGGGCAGAAGATGTTCTGAAATTATTAGGATATTAATTTTAGAAAATAGACATCAAGATAAAAGATAATAGACCAAAAAAGCGTCCCGATATTTTCGGGACGCTTTCTATTTATTTTAATTCTGTGATGAATTCTTCGTTTGGTGTTCTGTATTTTTTCAGATTTACCAGCCAGTCTCCGCTTGTCTCTCTGTAGCCTAAAGGTAGAATCACAACGCTTTTGAGACCTTTTTCTCTCAAACCTAAAAGTTCGTCAAGTGCGTTCATATCAAAACCTTCCATTGGTGTTGCGTCCACTTTTTGTTCAGCGGCTGCAGCAATTGCCAATGCAAAAGAAATGTAAGCTTGCTTTGCAGCGTGAGTCGCGTGCCATTCGCTTCCAAGTGGTTCGTACATTCCCCAAAGTCTGGCTTTGTAATCGTCCATCGCTTCGGTTGGAATTCCTCTTTCTGCGGTCGTTTTTTCGAAAACTTCAGAAATGCTGTTGTGAGAATAGCCGTCCCAAGCTGCCCAAACCAGAAGGTGAGAGCCATCCGTAATCTGAGCTTGATCCCAAGAGATGGGTTTTATTTTTTCTAATAATTCTCTGTTTGTGATTACAAACAATCTGTAAGGTTGCAAACCAGAGGAAGATGGCGCCAATCTTGCGGCTTCCAAAATGTAATCTACTTTATCTTGAGGAACGATTTCTCCGTTCATTTTCTTTGTTGCATAACGCCAGTTAAGGTCATCTATCAAACTCATTTTGATGAAATTTTAAAATTAATAGAACAAAGTTAAGCAAGAAAAGTTTATTTTTGTAATAAGGTTACCAAAAGTTACCGTTACGAAAAAGTAACGTATTTGATAATTAATGAGTTGCGAAATTGATTCAATGTAATGTTAATCTTGATTGATGAAAAATACAAACGATATGAAAATTAAATGTTGTAAAACCAATATGATGGCTGTTCACGATACGATGGACGTTTTGAAAGGGCGATGGAAAATCCACATCATCGCCGCGTTGTGTTACAGTAAGTTGAGGTTTTCTGATATTCAAAAAGAAATTGAGGGAATATCTGCAAAAATGCTAAGTAGTGAACTGAAAGATCTGGAAGTGAATCAATTAGTGAAAAGAACAGTTCTCAACACACAACCAATAAGTGTGGAATATGAATTGACAGATTACGGACGAACGCTGAAAAAAATCATTGAGCACCTTGCAGAATGGGGCGTTGAGCATAGAAAAAAAATCATCGGAAAAGTGATGGAAAACTAAATATAATTATCAAAAATCTAAATATTAGGCATAAAAAAACTTCCTAATTGGAAGTCTTTTTATTTAAATCTAAAATTACTTAGAAGAATTTGCTTCTTCTGCCGGTTTTACATATTCGCTGTAACTAATCGGCGAATATACTTTTTGCTGAAGATTACTGTATTTTTTCGCTTTCCAGAAATTTTCATCAAATTTTTTAGAAATTGTTACCGAGCAAACTGGGTTGTTTTTCGTGATTTTCAATTTGACTAGCGTGATGTAATTAATGTCGGAATAGAAAAACTGAGGGATTTTTTCAGCAGATTCTTGTACTTCTCCGTTTGCATAACTGATTGACCATTTATACGCATAATTTGTAGGATTTCCGTTGGGGAAAAAGGAAATGATAGATTCACTCACTTTCACATCTTTAAAATCATCAATTTGGATTCCGCAGCTATTTTCTATAATATTTTGCTTAGTTTCTTTCGCGGCGAGAGTGGTTGCCACGACAACTGGAGCAACTACATTTACAATCTTTTCACAATGCTGTAAACCTTGACTTGTGAAAACAGAAACAGATATTGTGCTTTTTCCGATTTGTGAACTTGTCACATCTATTCTATTCGTTTTCGTTTTGCCATCAATTTTAATTTTAGGATCAGAAGATTTCCACGAGTAGCACTCATCGCATTGTGCTTTCGCATCCACAGTTAGGGATGTTGTTTCATTGGGTTTGATATTGTCATTTCCCGCAATAGTACATTGCGCATAAATTGAGCTAGCCAGAAAACCGGCAGCCAGTAATAATAAATTTTTCATCTTTTTGTGTTTTTAGTTTCTAATTTATTTTAAGCAAATTTTATACCTGAATAACTCCGAGGTTGAATTTTTCTT
>JAGNPP010000220.1 GCA_017989575.1 Chryseobacterium sp. | reverse complement strand
GAAGGTTTTTTGGCTTGATAAAAACCAACTCTGGATCCAGTCATTTTACTTTAGATTTGCTGAGTCAATTTTGTGGATACAGCAGTTTTAAAGAGTTTAGAAATGCTTGCAACGACCAGGAACTCGAACTGTTTTTTGAAAATTCAGAACATACAAATCATAATTATTGGGATAGAAGTGAGCAGTTGTGCAAGCAGATTGTCAAGTCGCCGGAGCTTTTGGTAAGCACACATCACCGATTGATGTCTTTTCCGATGGCAAGAAAATATTTTATGGAAAATCATCCGCTTCGTGATCTATTAGGTTCGGTTTACGCCCAGTATTTTTCGGCTTATCTAAAATACAACACAAGCAACGAAGCTAAAATCTTTGCCTACGGTTTTCTTTTTCAAAGTAGTTTTCTTCTGCAGAATACTGAGCTGATGGGTTTGTATTATATAAAAGTAAAAGAAACCCGACTTTCTGATGAAGTCCACGTCATCCCTGCCGGTTTGAAATACGGCGTGCAGCTTCTTTACGCCGATTCTACAGGCAACGACAATCTTTTTAAAAAGTATTTTGCCGAAATGAAAAAAACAAGACTTCTCTATCGGAAAGCGTCAGAAAAATCGGTTTGCAGTTTTGAATCTACGGTTCTGGAATCCCTGATTTTTACAAACCGTACCAAAGAGATGAAGTTTTTGATTGAAAATAATACCTTTCAATTAAATAATGATGAAGATTACATTCCTTCAAAAAGAAAAGAAACACACAATGAGGTTTGGAAAATTCTTTGCGCTGTAGCTTATCAGAAAATTGGCGACAGGAAAAATACAGAGCATTTTTTGAACCAAATTAATCTGAAGAATTTGGGAACCGGATGGGAAAAATATTATTCATTGTTGTACTATTGTGTCTATTTTCATTCGGCTCAGTTAGAGCAGAAAATAGAATGTATTTCCAAATTAAAGATCTTGATTGGTGAAACTTATTTCAGCTATTATCAGAATTTTTTAATGGAGTTTTCACAAGAATTGGAGCCTTTCGTAGTTGGAGGTAACAACGTACAAGCTTAAGATTTTTTCTTAACATACATAGATCCCGTTTCGTTTTCTTACGAGACGGGATTTTTTTTGCTTTAAAGTTTGAAATTATAGCTCCAGATTAGGATTAATATTAAATTAATCCATCATTCTTTCAATTAAAAGTCACAGAGTTTACCTTTGCCAAAATCTTACTAATGAAGAAATCCTTCGCCATTTTCCTTCTCACTTTATCAGTCATCATCAATGCTCAAACGGCAATCACAGACACCGCACAAGTCATAATTCCGAATCGTTTGAATAATGCGGAAGCGATGGCAAAACCTTACGTGATCATGATTTCTACGGACGGTTTCAGATATGATTATGCCAAAAAATACAACGCCGAAAATCTTTTGAAATATTCTAACGAAGGTATCCAGGCCAGAGCGATGATTCCAAGTTATCCAAGCATCACTTTCCCTAATCACTGGAGTTTGATTACGGGATTGTATCCTTCTCATCACGGTTTGATCGATAATTTTTTCTACGATTACAATAAGAAAAAAGCCTATGCAATGAGCAATCGGGAAAATGCCGAAGACGGAACTTGGTACGGAGGAATTCCACTTTGGAGCTTGGCAGAAAAGCAAAATGTAATCTCCGCTTCTTTGCAATGGGTTGGTTCTGCGAGTGATGCAGGTGGGATGAGACCAACTTATTATTATCATTATCACGAGAAATTTTCACCATCGGAAAAAGTGAATAAAGTTGTCAATTGGCTGAAACTTCCTGAAGACAGAAGACCGCATTTTATCAGTTTGTATTTTCCGGAAGTGGACGGCGCGGGACACCACTTCGGACCAGATGCAAAGGAAACAGAAAAGGCTGTTCATCTGGTTGATGATGCCATTGGAGAATTGGTTCAGAAAGTCAATGATTTGGGATTGAAAAATGTCAACTTCATTTTTGTTTCAGACCACGGGATGATTCAGGTTGATGGCGGAAATCCACTTGAGATTCCAGAAATTTTGGTCGATAAAAATAGATTTGATTACTTTAATTCTCAGACGTTGCTAAGAGTTTATGTGAAAAATCCGGATGAGGTGAAGACTGTTTTTAAAGAACTGAAAGCCAATAGGACAGACGATTACGAAGTTTATCTGGATAAGAAATTACCAAAATATCTTCATTTTGCCACAAGAGATGACAAATACAATAGAATAGGACAGATTTTATTAATTCCAAAAGCTCCGAAAATATTTTTGGAGACAGGAAGAAAAACCTCTGTTGGAAAACACGGCTACGATCCGAAAGTGGTTCCGGAAATGAAGTCCACATTTTTCGCTTGGGGAACAGAATTTAAGAATAATCTTAAGATTGATGAATTCGAAAACGTGCATGTTTATCCTTTGGTCGCAGAAATTCTTGGTTTGAAAATCGATGAAAAAATTGATGGGAATTTCAAAATTTTAAAACCCATCTTGAAACAGGAAAAATAATTTTTGAATTAAAAAAATCCCCTAAAACCAGAATAGTTTTAAGGGGAGATTCGGAAGATTTTAACACACAAATTACTTCCAATATTTCCAGTTTACAAATGATAAAAACAAACTGGATTTCTTTCTGTTAATCTTGAACTCAGTGCTCAAAATCAATTGTAATTAACATGCGGCAAAGAAATAAATAATTGGTTTTTTATGCTAAAAAAAGGATGCCCAATGCGTACCCATAAACTGTAAATTATTGATTTTAAGTCCTAATTTTTTTAATGAAAAATCCTGTAAATAGTCGCAATCAAAAAATAAAAAAGGGAAACACAATTTTGTATTTCCCTTTTTTATTTTTTTGAGAATTAATTTTAATCTTTCAAACTCTTCATGTCAATCACAAATCGATATTTCACATCACTTTTCAGCATTCTTTCATAAGCTTCATTGATGTCCTGCATTTTGATAATTTCGATGTCTGAAACAATATTTTTCTCGCCGCAAAAATCCAGCATTTCCTGAGTTTCTTTGATTCCACCTATTAATGAACCTGCGACAGAACGTCTTTTGTAAATCATAGGCTTTGTACTCACGGCACTTTCAAAATCTCCAATAAATCCTACAAGAACCAAAGTTCCGTTCACCGTCAAGGTATTCATATAAGGATTGATGTCGTGCTCATACGGAACTGTATCGATTATCAAATCGAATTTGTTCAGAACCGATTTTATTTGGTCTTCATCCGTTGAGATAATCACATGATCTGTTCCTAATGCTTTTGCATCTTCAGTTTTTCCTGGAGTTCTGGAAAACAATGTCACTTCTGCGCCCAAACCTTTTGCTAGTTTGATGGCCATATGCCCCAATCCGCCAAGTCCTACAACCGCCACTTTGGAAGTTTCGGTAACATTCCAATGTTTCAAAGGTGACCAAGTTGTGATTCCCGCACAAAGAAGTGGTGCCGCCGCAGCCATATCCAGATTTTCTGGTAGCCTTAGAACAAAATGCTCATCCACAATCACAGAGTCCGCATAGCCACCAAATGTTCTTGTGTCCTCAAAATATTTATCTTTTCCGTTGTAAGTTCCTGTAAAACCGTTTTCGCAGAATTGTTCCAAGTCTTGCTCGCAACTTTTGCAAGTTCTGCAAGAATCTACCATACAACCTACAGCAACCAAATCTCCTACTTTGAATTTGGAGACTTCATTCCCAACTTTCAAAATTTTCCCTACAATCTCGTGTCCAGGAACTGCTGGGTACACTGTTCCGCCCCAATCATTTCGTGCCGTGTGAAGATCCGAATGGCAAACACCACAGTAATAAATATCGATTTCAATATCCTTTGCCTGAACTTCTCTTCTCTCGATTGTTAATAGTTCCAAATCATTTTCTGCTGCTTGCGTTCCGAAAGCTTTTATTTTTGTTGTATTCATTTTTTTAGTTAAATTATTTTTATTGATTTTTGTACTTAATTGTTTTAATAGATGCTGAAAAAATTCCTGAATCTGTACTATCCGCCACTTATCAATATATATACCATTTGGATATTGTATTTGATGTTTTTTGCTAACTACAGAGGGGATTTTGGACAAGAACATTATTTCATCAGAGCCAAACCCTTTGAAAGTATTTATTATTTGATTTTTGACTCCAGTGTCACCCCATTAGAAATGTATAAAAACATTTTTGGTAACATCATTCTATTTATGCCTTACGGTTTTCTAGGCATTCTCTATCCAAAACTCAATTCTTATCGATTTTTGTTCTTGGTTTTTGTGCTAGTTATCAATATTTTAGAGTTTTCCCAATATTATTTTGATCGTGGTTTCGCCGAGTTGGACGATGTGATGCTGAATACTCTAGGAATGTCTTTAGGTTTTATTATTTACAAAAAATGGTTTATCATTAAGGACAAATAACCTTCATCTCTGTTCGCCGGTTGGTTTGATGTTGAGGTTCAGTACAATCTATTCCGTTACTGCATTTGTTCAAAAGCTGAGTTTCTCCGTATCCAATTGGTTTTAATCTAGCTTTATTGATGACTCGGGAGACCAAATATTCCACAGCAGCATTCGCTCTGTTTTGAGAAAGTGTTTTGTTGTACTCATCCGATGCA